>NZ_CAXFCL010000342.1:0-23503 GCF_964000955.1 uncultured Abyssibacter sp. | reverse complement strand
GCGCGACATCGACCGGCTGCTCTCCGAGGAAACCGGCCTGCCGGTGATCATTGCCGACGACCCGCTGACCTGCGTCGCACGCGGTGGCGGCATGCTGCTGGAGATGATTGATCGCCAGGGTGAGGTCTACACGCTGGACTGAGTCCGCGGGCACTTAGGCCCGGCTCTTGCCTCAACTCCGGAGCAACAGGACGTAACCCGCTGAACGAGGGAAATTTTCTCCGTCAGCGGCATTGTCACTGCGCCGGCTTTTTGTCTACACTTGTGAGCCAAGTCGCACTCATGTCGAGTGTTTTGACTTGGACGGGCGATTTGGGGTGGACGACCTACATCAAGATTCAATCCGACCTTTGTTTCCGCGCGGGCCTTCGCTGGGCCTGAAAGCGGTCCTGCTCGCGTTGATTTCCGTCGGCCTGATGTTCGCCGACGACCGCACCGATACGCTCAACCCCGTTCGCTCTTTCATCGCCGTCGCCGCCGTTCCGGTGCAGTGGATGGCCAGCCTGCCGAACCAGGCCGGCGAGGTCGCCGACCACTTCGCGTCGCGTCAGACCCTGCTGGAACAAAACGCTGATCTGCGCGAGCAGCAGCTTCATCTGCAGGCACGCCTGCAGAAGCTGGATGGCCTGGCGGCGGAGAATTCCCGTATCCGAGCCCTGCTGCTGTCGTCCAAGCGGCTGCACGAGCAGGTGCTGATCGGCGAGATCGTCTCGTCCAGCATGGACCCCTATCGCCACTACGTGACGCTCAACAAGGGCGGCATGGAAGGCGTTTACAAGGGTCAGCCGCTGATCGACGCCCACGGCGTCATGGGCCAGGTCGTCGAAGTCACGCCGATGAACTCGACCGCGATTCTGGTCACCGACCCCAACCATGGCATTCCGGTGGAAGTGAACCGCACCGGCCTGCAAACCGTCGCCCACGGCGCCGGCGACAGCCGGGGACTGGCCCTGCCCTTCCTGCCCAGCAACGCCGATGTGCAAGTGGGTGATCTGCTGGTCAGTTCCGGGCTCGGCGGCCGCTATCCCGCCGGCTACCCGGTCGGTGTCGTCTATGACGTGCAGCACCAGCCCGGCGAACATTTCCTGGACGTGTCCGCCCGTCCGGCGGCGCGCCTGAACCAGGGCCGTGAACTGCTGCTGGTCTGGAAGGACGGCGCGCCCCCCGTCACCAACGTTGCCGAACAGCTCGACCAGCGCCGCGAGGCCGGCCTGCCGACCTTCGCCACCTCCGAGAGACCGTGAACGAGGACCGCCGACCCAGCGGCCTGATCATCATGGTCAGCGTGCTGCTCGCTTTGGTGCTGTCCAAGGTCATGCTGCCCGACCCGCTCGCGCTGCTGCGCCCGGCCATGGTGCCGATGGTCGCGTTCTACTGGCTGCTGATGATGCCCGACCGCTTCGGGCTGACCATGGCCGCATTGCTCGGGCTGGTCGTGGATGTCCTCACCGGCACCCTGCTCGGCGCGCATGCCTTCGCGCTGACCGTCTCCGGCTATCTGGTCGCCCGAATGGCGCTGATCATCCGCTTCTGGCCAGCCTGGCAGCAAAGCCTGGCGCTGTTGCCGCTGTGGGGACTCTACGCCTTCCTGATGTTCTGGATCGACGGCGTCACCCACCGCAACGCCGACGCGTTGCTGCGGTTTTCGCCGGTGCTGACCACCGCCATCGCCTGGCCGCTGCTCTGCGCGATGATGGCCTGGGCCAGCCCTTCCGCCGAAGAGAACTGACGGCACCCCGCGAACCCCGGTAGAGTCGGCGGCAGCGGAACCGCCCCGAAAATCCATCGTTGCTCAGAACATCCCCGTAAGCGCCGACATCATGTCCGCGCCTCGTCAGAACATCCGGCACCTTGGCTGAAATCAAGTCACTGAAGAATCCGCTGGCGGAACGCCAGCTCACCCTGTTCCGCGCGATCATCGCCGGGCTTGGTGTCGTGATCCTGTCGCTGGTGCTGGTCGGCCGCCTGGTCCAGTTGCAGTTGCTCGACCATGACGTCTACGCCACGCGCTCCGATGACAATCGGATGCGGGTGCGCATTATCGCGCCGGCCCGCGGCCTGATCTACGACCGCAACGGCATCGTGCTCGCGGAAAACCTGCCGACCTACCAGCTCGAGATCGTGCCGGAGCAGGTCGAGGATGTCGCCGACACCGTCACCGCGCTGGCCGAGCTGATCGACATTCCCGATCGCGACCGCGAGCGCTTCTACCGCCGCGTGGACCAGGAACCCTCCTTCCGCAGCATTCCGCTGCGCACCCGGCTGACCCCCGAGGAAGTGGCGGCGTTCGAGGTGAATCGGCAGGATTTCAAGGGCGTCGAAATCCATGCCGCGCTGACCCGTCGCTACCCGCTGGGTCGGCTGGCCGCGCATGCGGTCGGCTACGTGGGATCGCTGTCGGAAGCCGATGCCGCGGGGCTCGACCCACGGCGCTACCGGGGCACCCAGCGGATCGGCAAGGTCGGCGTCGAGGCGGCGCACGAGTCGCTGCTGCACGGCGAGCCGGGCAGCAAGATCATCGAGGCCAACGCCCAGGGCCGCACGTTGCGCGACCTGGAGTATCAGGGCCCCGTCGCCGGTGAAAACCTCTATCTGACGCTGGACTCGCGCATCCAGGAGGCCGCGGTGACCGCGCTGGGGCAGCACGACGGCGCGGTGGTCGCGATCGACCCCACCAACGGCGACATTCTCGCGCTGGTGAGCCAGCCCTCGTTCGATCCGCACCTGTTCGTCGACGGCATCGACTACGTCACCTATGCCGGACTCAATGCCGACCCGGGCCGGCCACTGTTCAATCGCGCCCTGCAGGGTCAGTACCCCCCGGGATCGACGGTCAAGCCGGTGATGGCGCTGGCGGGTCTGGATGCCGGCGTGGTGACGCCCCGACACCGCGAGATGTGCATCGGCTACTTCATGCTGCCGGACAACGAGCGCCGGTACCGGGACTGGAAGCGCCGAGGACACGGACTCGTAGACATGCACGACGCCATCGCGCAATCCTGCGACGTCTACTTCTATCAGCTCGCGCTGGATATCGGCATCGACCACATCCACGACTTTCTGAGCCAGTTCGGCCTGGGCCAGATCCTGGGCGTGGACCTGCCGGGCGAGAAACCCGGCCTGCTCCCGTCCCGCGATTGGAAGCGCAACGCACGCAACGAGGCCTGGTATCCGGGCGAGACGCTGAACATCGGCATCGGCCAGGGATTCATGACCGCAACCCCGTTGCAGCTCGCCCACATGACCGCGATGGTCGCGGTCCGTGGTCACGGCTACCGCCCGCGCATCCTGGCCGCCAGACAGGAGCCGGGGACACGTGATCTGATTCACTTCGAGCCAACTCCGGTTGAGCCGGTCAACGTGGCCGACTCCGGATACTGGGACCGGATCGCCGAGTCCATGGAAGCCGTGGTGCATTCCGTCCAGGGCACGGCCACCCGTTCCGGCGCGGGCGCGAGCTACCGCATCGCCGGCAAGTCCGGCACCGCGCAGGTGACCGGCCTGTCTCAGGAGGACGAGGAAGCCCCCGATCTGCTCGACGTGCCGCGCGAGCTGCGCGACCACGCGCTGTTCATTGCCTATGCCCCGGCCGACGCCCCGAAAATCGCCGTGGCGGTGATCGCCGAGCACGCCGGAAGCGGCGGCCGCGTGGCCGGCCCGATCGCCCGCGCCGTGATGGACGCACTGCTGGAGCCCGAATCGTGAGCTCGCAACGACCCGGCCAGTCCGGCTTCCAGCGCCTGTTGCTCAACCTGCACATCGACGCGATGCTGCTAACCCTGATCCTGATCGTGCTGGGCCTGGGTCTGTTCGTGCTCTACAGCGCCAGCGGCGAGAGCAGCGCCGCCGTGACGAGCCAGGTCAAGCGCATCGGCCTGGGCCTCGTGGTGATGATGGCGCTGGCGCAGGTCAATCCGGACACCTTTCGCGCCTTCGCACCCTGGCTTTATGCCCTGGGTCTGTGCCTGCTCGTCCTGGTGCTGCTGCTCGGAGACACGGCCAAGGGGGCGCAGCGCTGGCTGGACCTCGGTGTGATCCGCTTTCAGCCGTCGGAACTGATGAAGCTCGCCGTCCCGATGGTCCTCGCCGGCTTCATGCATTCCCGAACGTTGCCACCCAAGCTCAGAACAATGGGCGCCGGCGCCCTGATGATCGCGGTTCCCGCCGCGCTCATCATGCGACAGCCCGACCTCGGCACCGCACTGATGATCGCCATCAGCGGCGCCTTCGTGCTGTACATGGCCGGGCTGCGCTGGCGTGTCATTCTGGGACTCGTGCTGGCCGCGGCGGCGGCGCTGCCGCTGCTCTGGTCGCAAATGCACGACTACCAGCGCGAACGGGTGCTGACCTTTCTCAATCCGGCGCGCGACCCCGGTGGCGCCGGCTATCACATCACCCAGTCCAAGGTGGCGATCGGTTCGGGCGGGCTGTTCGGCAAGGGCTGGCTCAACGGCACGCAGGCACAGCTGGACTTTCTCCCGGAATCCGCCACCGACTTCATCTTCGCGGTTTACGCGGAGGAGGTCGGCCTGCTGGGCGTGCTGTTTCTTCTCGTGCTCTACCTGGCGATCATCGGGCGCGGACTGTTCATCTCGGTCAAGGGACAGGACTCGTTCCAGCGCCTGCTGGCTGGCAGCCTGAGCCTGGTCTTCTTTTTCTACGTCTTCGTCAACATCGGCATGGTCATCGGCCTGTTGCCCGTCGTGGGTGTTCCGCTTCCTCTGATCAGCTGGGGCGGAACCTCGATGGTAAGCTTGCTGGCAGGGATGGGAGTGCTGATGTCCATACACACGCATCGGCGCCTCTTGTCGAGTTAGGGGACGGACAGAACCCCGGAAATCGGACACTGATGATCAGATACGGACTGTGCCTGGCGCTGGGCCTTAGTTGTGGCTCCGCCGCGGCCGACTATTCGGCCCACCCCAAAGCCGGAGAATTGCTGGAAACGCTTCGCTCCGACTACGCCTTCGACGTGGACGCGCTCAAGACCGTGCGCTCGGCGCTGGTCCAGGCGGAGCGCGTGGACAAGCTGATCGAGCAGGAGCGCACCGCGCCGGAACGCACCTGGACCTGGTACGACTACCGTCCGATCCACGTGAATCCGAAGAACATCGAGAATGGCCGCGCATTCGTCGAAAAACACCGGAGCACGTTCGACGCCGCCGAGCAGCGCTGGGGCGTTCCGGGTCCCGTCGTCGCCGCGATCATGGGCGCGGAAACCAAGTACGGCGGCTACACCGGCCCGCATCGGATTCTGGACTCGCTGGCCACGCAGGGCTTCGATCACCCGACGCGCTCCCGCTTCTTCTACAGCGAGCTGGTGCAGTACTTCGTGCTCTGTCGCGAACTCGGCATGAATCCGACCGAACCGAAAGGCTCCTACGCCGGCGCCATGGGGCTGTCGCAGTTCATGCCCAGTAACTACCGCAAGCTGGCGGTCGATTTCGACGACAGCGGCGATGTTGACCTGTGGACCGTCGACGACGCCATCGGCAGCACCGCCAACTACCTGGTCAACTATCGCGGCGCCGGCAAGGGATGGCGGCGCGGAGAGGCGGTGCTGGTCGCCGCGCGCGTCAGTGAACCGCTGCCGAAGTCGGTCAAGACGAACACCAAGTTCACGTCGTCGACCATCGGCAAGCTCGCCGAGGCAGGCATCCGGCCGACCATTCCCCTCGCCGACGACACCCCCGCCGGGGTGATCGCGCTGGAAGTCGCCCCCGGCCAGATGGGCTACTGGATCGGCCTGCAGAATTTCTACGCACTGATGTCTTACAACCCGCGGACGTTCTACGCCATGTCCGTGTTCGAATTGAGCGAGGCCATCGCGAACCATGATGCACCACGATAAGTCCGCGACCACGATCGCGGCGCTGGCGGCGCTAACCGTCCTGCTCGGCGGCTGCTTCGGGGGCAAGTCCATCGGACCGTCGGATGGTCCGCCCGCGAATCCCGAGGTCAACCCGTGGAACGTGCCGGAACCGGTGCCCAAGTACGAGCCGCGCAGCAAGTACGGCAACCCGGAGAGCTATGTCGTCGCCGGGCGCCGGTATTACGTCCGTGACACGGCCGAGAGCTACCGCGAGCGCGGCGGCGCGTCGTGGTACGGCTCCAAGTTCCACGGGCGACGCACATCCAGCGGCGAACCGTTCGACATGTACAAGATGACGGCCGCGCATCGCACGCTGCCCATCCCCAGCTACGTCCGCGTTCGCAACCTGGAAAACGACCGCTCGATCATCGTGCGCGTCAACGATCGCGGCCCCTTCCACAGCGAGCGCATCATCGACCTGTCGTGGGTTGCCGCGGTCCGTCTGGGGCTCGATCAACAGGGGTCGGCCAGGGTCGAGGTCGAGTCGATCACGCCGAGTGCCGGCACGCAGGCCGTCGATCTCGAACCGATCGAACCCGCACGCCCGCTGCCGGCGACGCCGGAACCCGCCCCGGCGGTTCCGCCACCCGCCCCGACGCCCCGCCCCGTGCCGATCAACCCGGTGCAGCCCGGCGAGCTGAGCTATCTGCAGGTCGGCGCGTTCGGCGACCTCGAGAATGCCGAACGCATGGCCCAGCGGCTGCGCAACGAAGGCTTCCCGCAGGTGCATGTGCGAACGGCCAACGTGCGCGGGCAGATCGTGCACCGCGTGCTGGCCGGCCCGTTCGTGAACGAACGCGACCGCAGTTCCGCGCGCAACGTGCTCGCAAGCCGAGGGTATGAAACCTTTGTGATCAGGGACACTCAGACTCCCTGACCCGTCTCCCCACTGTCCGATATTCCGAACCGCCCATGACCCGACCCCTGCTCGCCTCCGTTGTCGCCGGCTTCGTTGCCCTGATCCACAGCACCGGCGTGATCGCCGCCATGCCGACCCCGGAACCACCCCGGTTCGATGCGACGAGCTTTCTGCTGGTGGACTTTCACAGCGGTCAGGAACTGGCCTCGCGCGATCCCGATATGCGGGTGGAGCCGGCCAGCATCACCAAGCTGATGACCTCCTACATCGCCTTCTCCGAGGTCAAGAAGGGCAACCTGTCCCTGGACGAGCAGGTGACGATCAGCGAGAACGCCTGGCGCACCGGCGGCTCACGGATGTTCGTGGAAGTCGGCTCGTCGGTCTCGGTGGAAAACCTGCTGCGCGGGGTGATCATCCAGTCGGGCAACGATGCCAGCGTCGCGCTGGCCGAGCACATCGCGGGCAGCGAGAGTGCATTCGCCGAATGGATGAACAGCTACGCCCGCGACCTGGGCATGACCGGCTCGCACTTCGTCAACGCCACCGGCTGGCCGGACCCGGATCACTACGTCACCGCCCGTGACATCACCGCCCTGGCCCGTGCGCTGATCCGGGACTTCCCGGAGCACTACGAGCTGTATTCGGAAAAAGTCTTCGAATACAACAACATCAAGCAATACAACCGGAACAAGCTGCTGTGGCGGGACGAGTCGGTCGACGGTCTGAAGACCGGGCATACCGAATCCGCCGGTTACTGCCTGGTGTCGTCGGCCGAGCGCGACGGCATGCGCCTGATCTCCGTCGTGCTGGGTACCGAAAGCGAGAACGCACGGGCCAGCGCCAGTCAGTCGCTGCTGAACTACGGCTTCCGTTTCTTCGATACCCGTCGTCTTTACGAGGCCGGTGAACCGATCACCACGGTCCGGCCCTGGAAAGGCGCCTTCGATTCGCTGGACCTGGGTTCGCAGCACGATCTTTACGTCACCGTTCCGCGTGGCCGTATTGGTGACATCACCGTCGAACCGGAAGTCGCCGATCAGCTGATCGCTCCACTGCAGGGTGGCACCGTGCTGGGCGAGCTGCACGTCGCGCTGGACGGCGAGCGGATCACCAGCGAACCGCTGGTCGCGCTGCGAGACGTGCCCAAGGGTGGCCTGTGGCGACAGCTGGTGGACGAAATCCGCCTGCTGATCGCGCGATGAACACATCGGCCGGGCAACCGGCTCAGGCACTGGTCCACGTCAACGGACAACTGCTGCCCCGCGCCGAAGCCACCATTTCGGTGTTCGACCGCGGTTTCCTGTTCGCCGACTCGGTCTACGAGGTGATTCCGGTCTACCAGGGCGCGGCATTCCGCCTGCGCCAACACCTGGCGCGACTGGACCGCAGCCTTGGTGAGCTCGCCATCCCCAACCCGCACAGCAACGACGAGTGGTCGGAGCTGATCCGCGAACTCGCCGAAGCGAACGGTGGCGGCGACCTGTCCATATACCTGCAGGTGACCCGCGGCGCTCCGGAATGGCGGGAACACTGGCGGGATGCGCCCACGCAATGCACCGTCGTCGCCTTCACCGGTGGCCTGCATCCACAACCGGCATCGCTGGCCGAGCACGGCGTACGAACCATTCTGCGGAACGACCCACGCTGGCGACGTTGCGACATCAAGGCCACGGCGCTGCTGCCCAACGTGCTGGCGCGACGCGAAGCCGCGGCTGCCGACGCGTTCGAGGCGATCTTCGTCCGCGACGGTTACGTCACCGAGGGCGCGGCGGCCAACGTGTTCATCGTCAGCGATGGTCTCGTGTCGACACCACCGCTCGACAACACCCTGCTGCCCGGCGTGACCCGTGACGCCGTGCTGGACTTCCTGCGACAGACCGGACGCGAATGCATCCAGAGGCCGGTCAGTCGCGAAACCCTGCTTGAGGCCGACGAGGTCTGGCTGACGTCGTCGACGCGCGAGATTCTGCCGGTCACCTGGATAGACGATCACCCGGTTGGCGCCGGTCGCCCGGGTCCGGTGTGGGCGGACGCGCAACCCGGCTTTTCGAACTGGGTCCGTGAGCAGACCGGCTGGCTGCCGCTCACCGACCCGGCGCAAATGGACAGACCCTGAATGGCGAACAACACCCCGTCTTCGCAAGACACCCTGCTCGAATTTCCCTGCGAATACCCGGTCAAGGCTTTCGGCAACAACACGGCGGGCTTCGCCCAGCACCTGCAGCAACTGTTGCTGCCGATCATCGGCCCGGTCGACAACGATCGAGTCGACACCCGGATGAGCCGGGGCAATCGCTATCTGGCCGTCACGATCACCTTCGAGGCGACCAGCAAGGATCAGGTGGATGCGGTGTACGAGGCCCTGACCGCCGACCCTCGCGTCGTCATGTCGCTATGAAGCGCCCGGTCCGCGTTCGCTGGCTGGGTCGTCAGCCCTATGAGCCGATCTACCATCGCATGCGCAGCTTCACCGCGGAGCGGCACGCCGGTACCGACGACGAGCTTTGGCTGCTGGAGCACGACCCGGTGTATACGCAGGGTCGTGTCGGCGACGCCGCGCATCTGCTGGATCCGGGCGACATCCCGGTCTTTCAGTCCAATCGAGGGGGCCAGGTCACCTATCACGGACCCGGCCAACTGATGGTCTACCCGCTGCTGGATCTGCGGCGCCACCAACTCGGCGTTCGCACGCTCGTCGACGGTCTCGAGGGCGCGGTGATCGACGCCCTGGCCGGCGACGGCATCCATGCGGAAAGGCACGACGGTGCCCCCGGCGTCTATGTCGGGGCGGCGAAGCTGGCCTCGCTGGGACTGCGCGTCGAACGTTTCCGCAGCTACCACGGCCTGGCCGTCAACGTCGCCATGGATCTGGAACCGTTCACGCGCATCAACCCCTGCGGCTACGAGGGGCTGGCGATGACCCAGTCCTCCGATCTCGGCGGACCGGCGACACTGCCGGACATGGCGCGCCAGCTACTGCCGGCATTGGCCACCCGGCTCGGACTGGACTGGGCGGATGATTGGAGTGATCCGGATTTTTGGACATAATCGGACGCATTCCATCTTCACTCGGACCCGCCGCGGGGGAACACCGACGACGGCGAACGGTCTGTTAGGACACCACATCGCCTTTGAGCCGCATGGACGCATTCCTCCGAATACCGCACGCGGACATTGCCCAGGAGCAACACCGATGAAATCACTCTGGACCGCCGTGGCAGCCACGCTGCTGACGGTCTCCGTGGCCACTGCTGCCGACGTCACGCCGCCTGATGTGCTGGCGAAGGACACCGCCAACGCGCTGCTGGCGGAACTGAAAGCCAATCAGGACACGTTCAAGCAGAACCCCGATCAGCTTTACGAAGTGGTCGACCGGATCGTGCTGCCGCATTTCGACTTCGACTACGTCTCCAAGCTCGTGCTGGCACGCTACTGGCGCAAGGCCACACCGGAACAGCGCACCCGCTTTCAGCAGGCGTTCCGTTCCCAGCTGGTCGGCTTCTATGGTGACGCGCTGCTGGACTACAGCAACGAGAAGGTCAACTGGGAAGACGCGGCCGTTCCCGCCGACGCCACCGACGTGACCGTCCGGTCCGAGATCGTCCCGGCCGGCAGCGACCCGATCCCGATCAGCTACGCCATGCACCTCACCGACGGCACCTGGAAGGTCTATGACGTCACCGTGGACGGCATCAGCCTGGTCACGAACTACCGTGGTCAGTTCGCCGCGGAAATCCGGCGCAGCGGCCTGGACGCGCTGATTCAGCGACTCGAATCCGAAAGCAGCGCGCTCGGCTAGCCGCCGGGCCGGGGATACATCACGTCAAGGGAGTTGACATGCGCCTGATCGCCCTGGGGTTCGCGGTGCTGATCGCGGCCGGCTGCGCACATTCGCCAACCTATGATCCGCAGGACCCGCTGGAAGGGGTCAATCGCGGCATCTACAAGTTCAACGACGCCGCGGACACCTACGTCCTGCGCCCGGTGGCCAAGGGCTACGTGGCCGTGACGCCGGGATTCGTGCGTACCGGTGTCACGAACTTCTTCAACAACCTCACCTACCCGCTGACCATCGTCAATCAGTTCCTGCAAGGCAAACCGGCCGACGGATTCAGCGACATCGGACGCTTGCTGGTGAACACGACGCTGGGTATCGGTGGCCTGTTCGATCCGGCGACACCACTGGGCCTGGAACGGCACGACGAGGATTTTGGCCAGACCTTCGGCAAATGGGGCGTCGGCAACGGCTGGTACCTGATGCTGCCGTTTCTCGGCCCGAGCACCAACCGCGATCTCACCGGCCGGATCTTCGCGATTCCGCTCAACGCCACCTACGCCGTGGAGAACAGCGAAGTCCTGCTGGGCCTGTCCGCGCTGGATATCGTCAACACCCGCGCGATCCTGCTGAACACCGATCGCCTGGTCCGAAACCAGTACGACCCCTACGTGTTCATTCGCGACGCCTATCTGCAGCGCCGCCGTTCACAGGTCTACGACGGCAATCCCCCGCGCGAGGATTTCGACTTCGACGATTTCGAGGACTAGCGCGAGCAGTTTCGCTCACGGGACCCGGCCTTTCGCCGGGTCCTGTCGTTTCAGGTCAGCGCGCTCAACACCAGCACACAGCTCAGCGTGACCACGAACGGAATCGCCATCGTCACCATGGCAATGTCCTTGTAGGCCTCGCGGTGACTCAGCCCGCAGATCGTCAGCAGCGTGATCACCGCGCCGTTGTGCGGCAGGGTGTCGAAGCCGCCGCAGGCCATCGACGCGATGCGGTGCATCAACTCCCTGGACACACCCAGATCGCTCGCGAGCTGGTTGTAGGTGTCACCCAGCGCCGCCAGAGCGATGGACAGCCCGCCGGAAGCCGAGCCGGTGATGCCGGCAAGCACGTTGATCGCGACCATTTCCGAGATCAGCGGATTGCCCGGTGACACGTTGATCACGGCGTTCTTGACCAGCACGAACGCGGACAGGCTGGCAATGGTGGTGCCGTAGCCAACTTCGGACGCGGTGTTGAACGTCGGCAGCAGCGAGCCGTTGGCCGCCGCCGTCATGGACCGGTTGAGGCGATCCCAGCTGCGGTAATGGATCACGATCACCGTCAGATTCGCGACCAGCAGCGCGACGATCATCGCCCAGAGCCCGCGCAGCCTGCCGATCTCGGTATTGCCGAACCGGTCCTCGGCGAGAAAACCCGTGTCCCAGGCCGGAATCACCCACTCCACCAGCGCGTAGTTGACCCCGATCACCAGAACGATCGGCAGGATGGCGACCCAGAAGCTCGGAGCGGCGCCATCGGGTTGCGCCGGTTCATTGCGATGATCCTCGCCGTAGCCCTCCCCGTTGGCCTTTGCTCCGCGCATCCGGCGGTTCAGCCACCAGACACCGCCGCCGAACATGCCCAGACCACCGACGATGCCCAGCACCGGTGCCGCGAAGGCCGTGGTCTCGAAGTACGGCATCGGAATCAGGTTGTGGATCTGCGCGGTGCCCGGCAGGCAGGTCATCGCGAAGGTGAACGCGCCAAGCGCGATCGTCCCGCCAATCAGCCGCTTGGGGATATCCAGTTCGCGAAACAACGCGGCGGCCAATGGATACACCGAGAACGCGACCACGAAGGCCGACACGCCGCCGTACTCCAGCACACCGCAAGCCAGCACGATGGCGGCGATGCCATGACGGGCGCCCAGCCTGCGCACGAACGTCTGCGCGATGGCGCGGGCACAGCCCGTGTCTTCCATCAGCTTTCCGAACAGGGCGCCGAGCAGGAAGATCGGAAAGTACTTGACCGCGAATCCCCCCATCGCGGTCATGAACACCTGGGTGTAGGTGCCCAGCAACGGCACGCCACCGTTGAGCACGCAGGCCAGCATCGCCAGCACGGGGGCGAGAATGATGACCGAGACGCCCCGATACGCCAGCCACATCAGCAGGATGAGCGAAAGCAGGATGCCGGCGATGCCGATCATGGAATCTCCCCCGTGTCTTGAACTCCGCGCCGTGATCGCGGCGCCGATGTCATGTCTCGGCCGGTGCTCCCGAGCTTGCCGGGCGCACCGCCACAACGACATAAGCCAACGCGCAATGGCTGTTGTTTATACATGCACTCGGTCGGCGCCCGCATGTGCCCCGACAAGGCTTTGCACTTATTATGGGCCAGATCAAATCCGCCCTCGACCGGGCACAACAAGTTCAGGAGACACCATGAGCGATCGGCTCCCCCTCTTCATCGAGGGTCGATTCGTGCAGAGCGCGAGCGACCAGAGCATCCCCGTGACCAACCCGGCCACCCAGGCGGTGCTGGTCGAGGCTCCGGCCGCGACCGTGGACGAAATGGAGCGGGCGATCGCCAGCGCGCAGGAGGCCTTCGAACAGTGGAAGCACACGCCGCCGTCCAAGCGCGCCCGGCTGTTCATGCGCTACCAGCAGCTGCTGAAGGATCACCACGACGAGCTCGGTGAAATTCTCGCCCAGGAAACCGGCAAGAACTTCGAAGACGCCAAGGGTGACGTCTGGCGCGGCATCGAGGTCGTCGAACAGATGTGCAACATCCCGTCGCTACTGATGGGCGAGACGGTCGATAACGTCGCCACCGGCGTCGACACGCACTCGCACATCCAGCCACTGGGCGTCACGCTGGCGATCACGCCGTTCAACTTCCCGGCGATGATTCCGCTGTGGTTCTTCCCGACCGCCATCGCCTGCGGCAACGCCTGCATTCTCAAGCCCAGCGAACAGGACCCGATGACGCCGAACCGGCTCGCCGAACTGTTCGTCGAGGCCGGCTTCCCGCCCGCCCTGCTCCAGGTCATCCATGGTGGCAAGGAGCAGGTGCAATACCTGATGGAACACGAGGGCATCGCCACCGTGTCCTTCGTCGGCTCCGTCCCGGTGGCCGAGCATGTCTATCGCACGGCGACGCAGCACCTCAAGCGCGCCCAGTGTTTCGCCGGCGCCAAGAACCACATGGTCGTGATGCCGGATGCCGACAAGCAGCAGGTCATCAACAATCTGGTCGGAGCCTCCGTGGGCGCTGCCGGGCAACGCTGCATGGCGATCTCCGTGGCCGTGCTCGTCGGCGATACCCGTGAATGGGTCGGCGAGATTCGCGATGCACTGTCCAAGGTTTATCCCGGACACTGGGATCAACCCGATTCGGCATACGGTCCTCTGATCTCACCGGCCGCCAAGGCGCGTGTCGAAGGTCTGATCCAGCAGGGCGTGGATGAAGGCGCCACGCTGGAACTGGACGGTCGCGGCTGCACCGTCGACGGTTACCCCGACGGCAACTGGGTCGGACCCACCGTGTTCTCCGGCGTGAAACCCGACATGAGCATCTACCGGGAGGAAATCTTCGGGCCGGTGCTGTGCATCATGGAAGCCGCCGACCTGGATGAGGCGCTGGAACTGATCGCCGACAATCCCTACGGCAACGGTACCTCGCTGTTCACCAGTTCCGGAGCCGCCGCGCGCAAGTTCGTGTCCGAGGTCAAGGTCGGCCAGGTCGGCATCAACATTCCGATTCCGGTCCCGCTGCCGTTCTTCAGCTTCACGGGTTGGCGGCGCAGCTTCTTCGGCGACCAGCATGCCTACGGCAAGCAGGCGATCCGCTTCTTCACGGAGACCAAGACCGTGACGTCGCGCTGGCCCGAGTCCGGAATGCCGTCCAGCGGCCCGAACATGTCCATCAATTTGCAGTGATGCGAGGCGTGCCGGATCAGTGGTGGGCCCGTAGTCTGATCCTGCTTGTTCTGGCGTTCGCGTACTACTGGCTCGTCGTCCAGGTCATTGGCTGGATGGCGGCGCTGGTCAAGCCCGGCTACCAGGGGCTTCCGATGTGGCTGATGTTCGTGAGGATGCATTTCGAGCATCTCGCGGCCGTGCTGGTTGCATCGCTGCCCATCTGCGTAGCAATGCTGTTGTTTGTTCGACGGCGGCGGCTCCTGAGTGCAATCGTCATCACTCTGCCTGTCGCAGCGCAGTTCGTGTTCGACGTTATTTGGGCTTACCCCACGGATCTGATGGGCGCCAAAACGTTTGAGCAGACCATGATGGACTGGCTTGCACTGGTAAACCTCGTCGGAATACCCGTGCTCGCCACAGCGCTTCTGTCACGCGTACTGCCCGTCCCAGCACCGTCGGAATCCGTCTGATGACGAAGTCGTCCTCGCTCCGCGCTTTCGTTTCGCTGCTGATGGCTTTGCCAGCAACGGCCACTGCGGAAATCATCGCCTCGGAACCGGAGGGCTTCCTCGTCCGCCACGTCACCACGGTGGATCTGCCGCCTGACGCCGCCTACCGGACGATGACCGCGGAAATCCATCGCTGGTGGAATCCGGCGCACAGCTGGTCGGGTGACGCGAACAACCTGCGCATCGATGCCCGCGCCGGTGGTTGCTGGTGCGAGACCTGGACGGTCGACGGCCAGGCGCAAAGCGTCCAGCACATGCAGGTCACGGCGGCCCGGCCGGGCGCCCTGTTCCGCGCCAGCGGCGGCCTCGGCCCGTTGCAGCAACTGGCGGTGGCCGGCTCGCAAAGCTGGACCTTCGAGCCGTCTGCTCCGACCTCGACAACCGTCACGATCGAATACGCGGTCTCCGGCTGGACGCCCGATGGGCTGGAAGGCTGGGCCGGACCGGTGGATTTCGTCATCGGCGAGCAGGTCGGACGTTACACTCGACTGATCAACACCGGGTCTGCCGACAGCGAATGAACTTCGAACTCAACGAGGACCAGCAGGCGCTGGTCGACGCCGCGCGTGACTTCTCGGTCAAGGCGCTCGCGCCCAATGCGGCGGAGTGGGACGAGCACTGCCACTTCCCCACCGACGTCATCAAGCAGGCGGCGGAGCTGGGGTTTCTCGGGCTCTACACGCCGGAGGCGGCCGGTGGCATCGGTCTGTCGCGGCTGGACTCGGTGCTGATCGTCGAGGAGCTGGCCCGCGGCTGCACGTCCACGACCGCGTACATGACCATTCACAACATGTGCGCCTGGATGCTGGGCAGCTTCGGCAACGCGTCCATCCATGAGCGCTTCGTGCACCAGATGGTCAGCGGGGAGTACCTCGCCTCGTACTGCCTGACCGAGCCGGGCAACGGTTCGGACGCGGCAAACCTCAAGACCACGGCGCGGCGCGATGGCGATCACTACGTGGTCAACGGCTCCAAATGCTTCATCTCCGGCGCGGGCTCGACGCAGGTGCTGGTGCTGATGGCACGGACCGGCGCCGATGGCCCGAAGGGCATCTCCTGCCTCGCCGTCCCCGCCGACCTGGACGGCATCAGCTACGGCAAGAAGGAAAGCAAGATGGGCTGGAATTCGCAGCCCACGCGCACGATCACCTTCGAGGATGTCCGCGTCCCGGTCGACTGTCTGGTCGGCGAGGAAGGCGAAGGCTTCAAGTTCGCGATGAAGGGACTGGACGGCGGCCGGCTGAACATCGCCACCTGCTCCATCGGCACCGCGCAGGCGGCGCTGGACGCCACGGTGGAGTACGTGAAGGGCCGCAAGCAGTTCGGCAAGGCGATCGCCGACTTCCAGGCCACGCAGTTCAAGCTTGCCGACATGCAGACGGACCTGGTCGCGTCGCGGCAGATGATCCGCCTGGCCGCCTCCAGGCTCGATGCCGGTCACCCGGAAGCGACGGCCTACTGCGCCATGGCCAAGCGCTTCGCCACCGACGCCTGCTTCGACATCTGCAACGATGCCCTGCAACTGCATGGCGGCTACGGCTATATCCGCGAGTACCCCCTGGAGCGTATGGTGCGCGACACCCGTGTCCACCAGATTCTCGAGGGCACGAACGAGATCATGCGCTTCATCCTGGGGCGCAGATTGCTGCTGGAACATGCGCTGGAGATGCTGAGATGACCGACCAATTGCAGGTATCGATCGATGGTCCCGTCGCGACCCTGACGATCAACAATCCGAAGGCCAACACCTGGACCCTGGAGTCATTGAACGCGCTGCCCGACATCATCGCGGACCTCGAGGCGGATACGTCGATTCGCGCGCTGGTGATCACCGGCGCCGGTGAAAAGTTCTTCTCGGCGGGCGCGGAGCTCACCACCTTCGCCGACGGCGATGTCGCCATCGCCAGCGAAATGGCCCGCGCCTTCGGCTTCGCGTTCGAGGCCCTGGCCGAATGCGATCTGGTCACCATCGCGGCCATCAACGGCTACGCCATGGGCGGCGGCCTGGAAGCCGCGCTAGCCTGCGACATCCGCGTGGCCGAGGCGCACGCGCAGATGGCCCTGCCGGAAGCCAGCGTCGGCCTGCTGCCCTGCGCCGGAGGCACCCAGCGCCTGCCATGGCTCGTGGGCGAAGGCTGGGCCAAGCGCATGATCCTGTGCGGCGAACGTATCGACGCCGACACCGCGCTGGACATCGGTCTGGTCGAGGAGGTCGTCGACTCCGGCGAATCGCTCGCCGTGGCCATGGAGCTGGCCGCCAAGGTCCAGGCGCAATCGCCGGGCAGCGTCGTCTCCTGCAAGCGCCTGATTCACGCCGCCGAGCGTCAGCCGCTGCAAACCGCGCTGGCGATGGAGCGAGAGGAATTCGTCGAGCTGTTCAACTCGGACGACCAGATGGAAGGCGTGACCGCGTTCCTCGAAAAGCGCAAACCCGAATGGACCAACAGCTAGGGCATTGATGACCGACCAACCCATCCTCGTCGCACAAACGGGCGGCCTCGGCCGCATCACCCTCAATGCGCCCAAGGCGCTGAATTCGCTGAGCCTGCCCATGGCCCAAGCGATGCAGCGGCAACTGGATGCCTGGGCGACCGACGACAGCGTCGCCGCGGTGTGGCTGGAGGGCGCGGGCGAAAAGGCCTTCTGCGCCGGTGGTGACATCCGCGCGATGTACGAGGCGATGACCGCGCATCCGGTGGGCGAACGCGTGCCCGGCTGCGAGTCGTTCTTCACCGAGGAATACGTGCTGGATTACACCCTCCACACCTATCCCAAGCCGGTGATCGTCTGGGGCAGCGGCATCGTCATGGGTGGCGGCATGGGGCTGATGTGCGGCGCCGCGCATCGGCTGGTCACCGAAACCTCGCGACTGGCCATGCCGGAAATCACCATCGGGCTTTATCCGGATGTCGGCGGGTCCTGGTTTCTCAACCGCATGCCCAACGGCCTCGGCCTGTTCCTCGGCCTGACCGGCGCCCAGATCAATGCCACCGATGCCATCGCGACGGGCCTGGCCGACCGCATGGTCGCCAGCACGGACCGTGACACCATCATCGAGACCCTCGGCACGGTCGATCTCGGCGCCGACCCCGAGGAAACCATTCGCTCGGTGCTGCACAACTTCGAAGCGAAGGCCCAGGACCAGCGCCCCGCCAGCCAGATCGACGCCCATCTGGGCCAGATCAGGACCCTGACCGACCACGCCCGGGTCGCAGACGTGGTCCAGGCGATCCTCGCGGTCGAGACCGACGACAAGTGGATGAGCCGGGCGCAGGCCTCGCTCGCCAAGGGTTGCCCGATGACCGCGCACCTGGTCGCCGAGCAGATCCGGCGCAGCCGCCATCTGAGCCTGGCCGACGTGTTCCGCATGGAGCTGGTGATGTCCAGCCGTTGCAGCATGGAACCCGACTTTCGCGAAGGCGTTCGCGCGTTGCTGATCGACAAGGACGGCGCGCCGAACTGGGCGCACCCATCGGTCGCGGCGGTCGATGCATCGGACATCGAGCGGCACTTCACCCCACCGTGGCCGGACAAGTCGCCGCTGGCCGATCTCGGCGCGTGACCCGGGCCATTCCGAACCACCATTGAACGGGCAAAGACCCCACCGTCAGGAGACAGCATGAGCAGCATCGCATTCATCGGCCTCGGCAACATGGGCGGCCCCATGGCCGCGAACCTGGTCAAGGCCGGCAACACCGTCCGCGCATTCGACCTGTCCGAGGCCGCCTGCCAGGCGGCACGCGATGCAGGTTGCTCCATCGCCGGATCGGCCGCCGAAGCCGCCGACGGCGCGGACGTGGTGTTCTCGATGCTGCCCTCCGGTGCCATCGTCGAATCGGTTTACCTGGGCGACAGCGGCCTGCTGAGCCAGCTGCCAACCTCGACGCTGATCATCGACAGCTCGACCATTTCCGCCGAGTCCGCCCGGACCGTCTGGGCCGCGGCGAGCGATCGCGGCATCCGCATGATCGACGCGCCGGTATCCGGCGGTGTCGCCGCCGCCACCGCCGGCACGCTGACCTTCATCTGCGGCGGGCGCGAGGCCGACATCGACGCCGCACGCCCGGTCCTCGAGGCCATGGGCAAGAACGTGCTGCGAGCCGGCGATTCCGGCGCCGGCCAGGTCGCGAAAATCTGCAACAACATGCTGCTGGCCGTGCACATGATCGGCACCGCGGAAGCGCTGGCGCTGGGCGACGCCCATGGTGTCGACCCCGCCGCGCTGTCGGAAATCATGCTCGCCAGCTCCGGCCGCAACTGGTCGCTGGAGGTCTACAACCCCTGGCCCGGTGTCATGGAAAACGCACCGGCATCGAAGGAGTACCAGGGCGGCTTCATGGTCGATCTGATGCACAAGGACCTCGGGCTGGCACTGGATGCCGCGCAGGCCGAAGGCGCCAGCACCCCGATGGGCGCGCTGGCCCGTTCGCTGTACGCATTGCACCGGCGCGCCGGCAACGGCCGGCTGGATTTCTCGTCCATCCAGTCCATGTTGCGGGAGTCCTGACGGAACGGTCATCCGCACCCGTTGTCGACTTGGAGCCCGGCCCGGGAATGGCCGGCCACATTTGTCGCACGGAGGCTTTCGATGACCCGAACGATCACCCTGATGTCCCTTTGCGCCGCCCTCGCCGCCTGCGCGGGCTCGGCCGGCGCCGCCAATTCCGTCACGCTCAATGCGGTGAGCAGCGATGGCACCGGAGACGCCCTGGGCACGGTCCGTTTCGAGGACACCGAGCACGGCCTGGTGCTGCATCCCGATCTGCGCGGACTGGCACCCGGATTCCACGGTTTTCACGTGCATGAGAATGCGAGCTGCGAGCCCGCGGAGAAGGATGGCGAAATGACCGCGGCCGCCGCGGCCGGCAGTCATTTCGATCCGAACAACACCGGCAGCCATGACACAGCCTGGGGCGACGGACACCTCGGAGATCTGCCGGGGCTTTACGTGGCATCCGATGGCTCCGCGACGCACCCGGTCCTCGCCCCGCGTCTGCGCATGGCCGACATCCAGAACCGCGCGCTGATGATCCACGCTGGCGGCGACAACTATTCCGACATGCCGAAGAAACTCGGTGGCGGCGGCGCCCGCGTGGCCTGCGGTGTCATCGCCGGCGGTTAAGCCATGGAGTCAGCCCTCTGGCTGCTCGTCCTGCCGGTCCTCGGCGCGCTGATCGCGGTTGGTTGCCTGCTGCTGATCAAGATCACCCGCCGGCGCCAGGCGACGCGCTCCGGCAACAGCAGCGATGTCGTGCCGGCCAACCCGATGTCCGCGGAGCAGGCCAGGATGATCACGCGCCGCTATGCAATCGCGGTCGGCATCGTGCTGGTGGCGCTGATCCTGGTCGCCATCTCGGCGACCTGAGCACCGGGCATCACGTCGCCACGAAACAGGCATGAAACGACAGCGGCAGCGTGCGGTTGAGCCTGGCCTGGGCAATCGGGCCGTCGGCCACGCGACGGGCATCGAAAACGCTCAGCAGTGTCCTGCCATTGCGGTAGTCCATGGCCGTCCCGATCAGCCAGCCATCGTCCCGTGTCGATGAGCCCGGACGCGGTACGAACCGGTGTTCCTCGGCCATGTGGTGGTCGCCGTACCGGTACTGCTGCGTCGAACCGGTCGTCCGGTCCACGGCCACCACGGTGTCGAGATAGTCGCTGTCGTTCGCTTGCGGCTGGGCCAGCAGATAGGTCCGCCCTCCAGCCGCCGAGAAGCGCCTGTCGAACTCCGGAAACTCCACCGGCAGCGACGATACCGTGGTGATTCGTGAACGCCCCGCGGAGTCGATCCGGAATTCGGTGAGTGCGCTGGGCGCATCGTCGTGAATCGGCTCGCCGCGCATTACGCCCTTGAATGCCGAATTGATCAGATCGCCTGACGAAGACCAGGCGCCGGCCAGGACGATGTCGCCACCCTGCTCGTAAGCATCCGCCCAGTGGAACACCATGCCCGCGGGCAGATCGACATGGCGTGGCCGCGACGGATCGTTCTTGTCGATGATCAGCAGTTTCGAGGCCTGGTCGGGCCGCCAGCGCAGGCTGTCGAAATAGGGTCCGCGCAGCTCCGACTCCAGCATCAGCGGCGCCAGCATCACCAGCAGATGGCGATCGGTCATCGTGAAACTGTGGACATAGCCCCGGTGCCCGACATCCAGTGGCGTGATCGACTGCAGCCGGCCACGGGCGTCGATGCGCCAGATCAGCACCGTGCCGCCGCCGATATAGGCAGCCGAACCGAAGTTCCAGACGCTGCCGTCGGCCTCGAACAGCGGGTGCGCGGAAAACGGCACCGCTTCGAGGCCCTCGCGCCAGGTCTTGGCGCCCCGGCTCTCCAGCGTGTCGGGGTCGACCTCCCAGGCGGACCCGCCCTCCCAGAGCGCGTAGAGGTCCCCGTCCAGCGGCATGACCGCGGTGTTGGCGGTGTTGGAACCGTCGGCATTGCGCACTGGCCGGGCATCGGGAATCTCCGTACCGGCGGCGTTGTAGAGAAACCGACCGGCCTGCTCCTCATCGACGAACTTGGTCGTGCCGATCATCCGCGCCTGGTGCGTGATGCCGGATTCTCCGATCCGCCAGGCCTGCAACAGGCCGTCGCCGTCGAACCAGTGCTGGTAGCGTTGCCCCGAGCGGTCGAACAGACCCGGCCCGTTGCGGTAAAAGCTGCCGCGCAGCGCCGCGGGCCAGTCGCCGGTGACATCCACCGCGGTCCTGGGCAACACGGTCCGGTCGACGGACTCCCAGCCGGCCAGCCAGGCGTGACGTTGCCTCGCCCGCCGAAAGGCCTGGAACGTGTCGTCCGGCCCCGTGGCGAGCGCGGACAGCGGAAACGCCTGGGCCAGGCCGGCGGCGCCGAGCGCCTTGAGAACATCGCGACGTTGCATGCCCGTCTACCGAAGGAGCAGGTCGGTGGTCAGACCACCCTCGGGAACGTCCACGGCGGCCTCGTCGAATGTCGCCTTGCGCATCACCCGCGGGTTGTTGGAGTAGCCGTAGCCCTCCTTGGGAATGCCCATGAAGTTCATGTCGAATTCCCCGTTGTCGTTCTCGTCGTGCATGACGATCACGGCATATCGACCCGGCTCCAGGTCGGCGACGACATGCTGCACACCGTCGGTGTCGGCGGGAATCAGCGCCTTGGAGACCGCCTCTCCGTCGCCATCCCAGCAGGTCGCGTCGGCGCAGACCTTCAGGAACAAATGCCCCGAAGCCTCGCGGATCTTGTCGATTCGCACGGTCAGATCAGCCGCCTGGCCAGCCAGGGGCAGCGCGAACAGCGCTGAAATCAACAGTGTTCCGGTCAGTGTTTTCATGATGCTCTCCGATGAACCGCCGCGTTGTTGCGGCCTGTGAGCATCATCCGCGACGGCCCCGTCCCGAGGCAGATGCCAACGGTCACGACCGGGGGTGCCAAAAGTCACATTCTGCGTCCGGTCGCCCCGAAGCGGCTCCGCAAGCTCCTATACTCGCCGCGTGACCGGACCATCGCGATGACATTGACCCGAGCCGACATCAAGGAACTGACCGACCCGCTCAATCTCGCGGGCGTGGGCACCTGGGTGCTGATCGCGGCCGACCAACTGCTGAGCCGGGGGCTGTTCGGCGACGCCTCACGCCTGGTGACGGCAGCGCTGCTGCTCGCCTTTCTGCTGGCATTCATCACCAGCAACCTCGCCGGCAACCGTGGCCAGGACGGACTGTCGCGGGCGCTTTGCCTGCTGATGATCCCGATCTCACTGGCCAACGCCGCGCTGACGCCCAGCGTCTCCGCACCAATCCTGCTCGTGATCACCGCGGCGATGATCGCCGGTCGCTTTCCGCTGCGCATCAGCATCCTGCTCGTCGCAGCCGCGAACCTCGTCTACTTCTTCATCTATCGCGACCTGTGGGACGCGTCGCGCCCGCTCTACCAGACCGCGCTGTTCGCCAGCTTCCAGGCGTTCGCGCTGTTCGTCGCACGCATGGGCTTCGCGGCGGAGACCGCGCGTACGGAGCTGGCTCAGGCCAATGCCCATCTACTCGCCACCCGCAGCCTGCTGGAGGCCTCCGCGCGTGATGGCGAGCGCCTGCGATTGTCCCGCGAGCTGCACGATCTGGCCGGCCATCACCTGACCGCGCTCAAGCTCACGCTGGAACTCGCCCGGCGCGTCCCGGAAGCCGAGCGCGGTCCGAAGATCGACCAGGCGCTGGCGCTGTCCAACCAGTTGCTGGACGACATTCGCGGCGTGGTCGGTCAGCTGCGCGAGCATGACGGCTTGCAGCTTGAACCCGCGCTGCGGCAACTCGCCGACGGGTTGCCCGGCGTGGGCGTCGATCTCGCGGTAGACCCGACCATCCGCATCGCCAACGCCAACGCGGCCACGGCACTGCTGCGCTGCGCCCAGGAAAGCCTGACCAACGCGGTTCGCCACGGCCATGCGCGACGGGTGCGGCTGGACCTTCAGGCCGACGATGGCGGCGTTCGCCTCACCGTGACGGACAGCGGCGCCGGAGCCCCCGCGATCGCGCCTGGCAACGGCTTGAACGGGATGCGCGAGCGCCTGCAGGCCGTCGGCGGCCGGGTCGACTGGTCCAGTC
>NZ_CAXFCL010000341.1:0-13993 GCF_964000955.1 uncultured Abyssibacter sp. | reverse complement strand
GCGGCGGCGAGGGCGACGGAGCCGGTGCTCAGCAGCAAGCCGGCCAGAAGAACGTGCTGTGGTGCCATGGCGACCTCAGGGGTGGGCAGTTCCGCCTAGACTAGGCCAGCCGCCACCGGACTGTCACGAAACGTCGAGCTTGCTTGCGGCCACCGGTGTGGCCGGCCCGACGTTCGCTCAATGACGGAAGTGGCGTCGCCCGGTCAGCATCATGGCGATGCCGTGTTCGTTGGCGGCACCGATGACCTCATCATCACGGATGGAGCCTCCGGGCTGGATGATCGCGCTCACGCCGGCTTCGGCCGCCGCGTCGATGCTGTCCCGGAACGGGAAGAACGCGTCCGAGGCCATCACCGCGCCGCGCACGGTCAGCTCGGCCCGCGCCGCCTTGTCCACACCCAGCCGGGCGCTGTCGACGCGGCTCATCTGCCCCGCGCCGATGCCGATGGTCCGCGCATTCTTTGCATAGACGATGGCGTTGGACTTGACGAAGCGCGCCACGGTCCAGGCGAATGCCAGATCGCGTCGCATGGTGGCGTCGGGCTGCAGTTCGGTCGCCACGGTCCAGGCGTCCTGCGTGCCGGCGCTGTCCATGCTTTGCACCAGCAGACCACCGGCGACGCGCTTGTAGTCCATCGCGGTGGTCGCGGAGGCGGCCTCACCCAGGGCGAGGGCGCGGACGTTCTTCTTTCGGGTCAGGACATCGGTGGCCGCGGCGGTGAACGCAGGGGCGGCGATGACTTCGACGAACTGGCGGTCGAGAATCGTCTCGATCAGCGGGGCATCCACGGCCTGGTTGAAGGCGATGATGCCGCCGAAGGCGGAGGTGCTGTCGGTCGCGTAGGCGGCCTCGTAGGCCTCCGCCAGCGACGCCGCGGTGGCGACACCGCATGGATTGGCATGCTTGACGATGACGCAGGCGGGAACCGCCGGATCGAAGGCCTGCACGCAGGCCACCGCCGCATCGCAGTCAGCGACATTGTTATAGGACAGCGGTTTGCCCTGAAGCTGTTGCGCCGTCGCCAGCGTGCCCGCGGGCGGGGTGCGCTCGCGGTAGAACGCCGCGAACTGGTGCGGGTTCTCGCCGTAGCGCATCGGCTGGACGCGCTCGAACTGGAGCGTCAGCGTGCCGGGCAGTTCGGCCTGCGCATCCTCGCCCGCGTCACGCGTCAGATAGGCGGTGATCGCGCCGTCGTAACCTGCGGTCAGCGCGAAGGCCTTCGCGGCCAGCTGGCGGCGCATGGCGATGTCGGGACCGCCGGATTCCAGCGAGTCGATCAGCGCCGGGTAGTCGGCGGGGTCGACGACCACCGCGACATGCGCATGGTTCTTCGCCGCCGCCCGCAGCATGGCTGGCCCGCCGATGTCGATGTTCTCGATGGCGTCGCCATCGGTGACATCGGGGCGGGCGATGGTTTGTTCGAAGGGGTAGAGGTTCAGCACCACCAGGTCAATGCCGTCAATCCCGTGCTCGGCCATGACGGCGTCGTCCTGGCCTCGACGGCCGAGAATGCCGCCATGGATTTTCGGGTGCAGTGTCTTGACGCGACCGTCCATGATTTCCGGAAAGCCGGTGACGTCCGAGACGTCGGTGACGGCAATGCCGGCATCGCGAATCGCCTTGGCGGTACCGCCAGTGCTGAGAATCTGAATGTCGCGCGCAGCCAGTGCCCGGGCGAGATCGACGATCCCGGTCTTGTCGGAAACACTGAGCAGGGCGCGCCGCACGAGCGTGGGCGCTGAGGTCATTGATGCAGTCCGTGAGCCTTGAGTTTCTTGCGCAGCGTGCCCCGGTTCAGTCCGAGTATTTCCGCGGCGCGTGACTGGTTGCCGTCCGAGTAGTTGAGTACCGCTTCGAGCAGGGGGGCTTCCACCTGGTCGAGCACGATCTGGTACAGGTCGCTGGGCGCGTGGCCATTGAGCTGTCCCAGGTAGTGGGACAGGCTCTCCGCGACGTGTTCACGCAGCGGTCGGAGGGGTACGGAGCCGTTTTTCATGGAGCCAGGGCGGTCGGGCGATTTCTCTGCGGACGGTGAATCATCGGAAGCGCAATGGTCTGCAAAGGCTGTGCCGAACTCCCTGCTCGGCACCGCAGAATCATTGCGGGAAAGACGGCGGATCATAGCGCTGCGAGTGGTGAGCGCAAGCGTGAGCCGGCCAGTGGTTTGTCGGCGCGGACTCGGGTCGGGGGAATGCCTAGGCAGGTCAGCGCCTTGGCGAAGATATGTCGATCTGACCTTGCAAGCGCGCCCAGCCATCGTGCACCGCACCAATGCGCATCTGCATGTATGGAGCGTACGCATCGACGACCGAGTCGACCTGCGATTCGAGCAGGCCGGCCAGCACCAGATACCCGCCGGGCTTCAGCTTGGCCACCAGTGCCGGGGCCAGCGTGATCAGCGGGGCGGCGAGGATGTTGGCCAGAACGATGTCGTAACGGACGTCGCTCGACGCGTCCGCCGGCAGGCAGGCGTGCACCTCCACGCCGTTGCGCGTCGCGTTGTCCCGCGTCGCGGTGACAGCCTGTGGGTCGATGTCCACGCCGTCCACACGGGCCGCGCCCAGCCGGGCTGCCGCCACGCCGAGCACGCCGGAGCCGCAGCCCATGTCGAGTACATCAAGGCCGCTGCAGTCGGTCGCGTCCAGCCAGCGCAGGCAGAGATCCGTGGTCGGATGCGTACCGGTTCCGAAGGCCAGGCCGGGGTCCAGATGCACCGCGATCGCGCCTGCCGGAATGTCGGCCTCTCGACCGGTGGGGCAGATCCACAGACGCTGACCGAACCGCATCGGGTGGTAGTGGTCCAGCCAGGCGCGCACCCACTGCCGGTCTTCCAGGCGCGATGCCGTCCACGGCCCCACGTCGGTTTCGGGGATTTGCGCGCGGACGCTGCGCAGCACCGCGTGTTCGTCGGCGTCGGCCCCGAACAGACCGGTGACGCAGGTGCTGGGCCAGGTCGGATGGGTGCCCAGTTCCGGTTCGAGGATCGGCACGTCGGCCGCGTCGGTCAGCGTCACCGCCAGCGCGCCGGCTTCCAGCAGCGCATCCTCCAGCGCCTCCGGGTCGGCGCCGGTGGCGGTGACTTCCAGCCAGCCCGCGCGCTGCCCGGAGGGGTCTAATCCAGCCACTGACGCAGCAGCGTTTCGAGGTGGTGAATATGTACACCGCCGGCGACGAAGCCGGGGTCGACCATGATCTGCTGGTGCAGCTCCAGGTTGGTCTGGATGCCCTCGACGACCATCTCCGACAGCGCCTGACGCATGCGCGCCAGCGCGGATTCCCGGGTATCGCCATGGGCGATCAGTTTGCCGACCATGGAGTCGTAATGCGGCGGCACGCGGTAGCCCGAGTACAGGTGCGAGTCGACGCGGATGCCGGGCCCGCCCGGCGGGTGGTACATGCGAATCTCGCCGGGCGAAGGCACGAATGAGCGCGGATGCTCCGCGTTGACGCGGCACTCGATGGCGTGACCGCGCATGCAGACATCGTCCTGGGTGAAGCCCAGCGGTTCCCCGGAGGCAACGCGCAGCTGGGCGCGGACCAGATCCACGCCGGACACCATCTCGGTGACCGGATGCTCCACCTGGATGCGGGTGTTCATCTCGATGAAGTAGAACGATCCGTTTTCGTAGAGGAACTCGAACGTGCCCGCGCCGCGATAGCCGATGCGCTTGCAGGCCTCGACGCAGAGGCTGCCGATTTCCTCACGCTGGGCCTCGGTGATTCCCGGGGCCGGACATTCCTCGACCACCTTCTGATGGCGTCGCTGCAGCGAGCAGTCACGCTCACCCAGGTGCACGACGTTGCCGTGGTTGTCGGCCAGGACCTGGAACTCGATATGGCGCGGCGTCTGCAGAAACTTCTCCAGGAACACGGCACCGTTGCCGAACGCCGCGGCCGCTTCCTGACGAGCCAGGTTCACCGACGAGATCAACGAGGCCTCGCTCTGCACGACATGCATGCCGCGGCCACCGCCGCCGGCCGCAGCCTTGATCAGCACCGGGTAGCCGACGCGCTGGGCGATCGCGCGGATCTGGTCCTCGTCGTCCGGCAGCACGCCATCGGAGCCGGGCACGCAGGGCACGCCGGCCGCCTTCATCTCGGCGATCGCGGCGGTCTTGTCGCCCATGATCCGGATCACGTCGGCGGTGGGGCCGACGAAAATGAAGCCGGAACGTTCCACCGATTCGGCGAAGTCGGCGTTCTCGGAGAGGAAGCCGTAGCCCGGGTGAATCGCGGTGCAGTTCGTCACCTCGGCGGCGCTCATGAGCGCGGCCATGTTCAGGTAGCTGCCCGTTGCGCTGGCCGGCCCGATGCACACTGCCTCGTCGGCCAGCAGCACGTGTTTGAGATCCCGGTCGGCCGCGGAATAGGCGGCCACCGGCTGAATGCCCAGCTCGCGGCACGCTCGCAGGATGCGCAGCGCGATTTCGCCGCGGTTGGCGATGAGGAGCTTCTCAATCATTACTCGATGACGAACAGCGGCTGATCAAACTCCACGGGCTGCTCGTTGTCGGCCAGCACTTCGCGTACCACGCCGGAACGATCGGCCTCGATCTGGTTCATCATCTTCATGGCCTCGATGATGCAAAGCGTCTGGCCCGCCTGAACCGTCTGCCCGACGTCGACAAAGGCCGGCGCGCTGGGTGAGGGCGAGCGGTAGAACGTGCCGACCATCGGGGCGCGCAGGACATGTCCGGAGACGGCGGGCTCGGCCGCGGGTGCGGCGGCTGCATCGGGCGTTGCGGCTGGCGCGGCCGGGGCCGAGGGCATGGCCGGCATCGGCGCCATGACCGGAGCGCCCTGGCTCGCGGCATAGCGACTGATGCGGACCGACTCCTCGCCTTCGGTGATCTCCAGTTCGGCGAGGTTGGACTCTTCCAACAACTCAATCAGTTTCTTGACCTTGCGAATATCCATGTCAGCCCTTGGGATTGGCGGTCGTCAATTGGGAGATGGCCGCGCGCAGGGCCAGGCTGTAGCCGATTGGCCCCAGCCCGGCGATCACGCCGACCGCGATGTCGGATAGAAAACTCGTGTGCCGAAACGACTCACGGGCGTGCACGTTCGACAGATGAATCTCGATGAACGGGATGTCGACGGCCAGCAGCGCATCGCGCAGCGCGATGCTGGTGTGCGTGAGCGCGGCGGGATTGATCAGGATGAAGTCGATGGCGTCCTGCCCGGCGGCATGGATGCGGTCGATCAGCTCACCTTCGTGGTTGCTCTGGAACGCCACCAGCGAGTGACCGGCATCACCGGCCTCGTCAATGAGCGACGCCTCCAGGCGATCCAGCGACTGGTCCCCGTAGATGCCGGGTTCGCGAGAACCCAGCAGGTTGAGATTCGGACCGTTGAGCAGCAACAGCGTGGCCACACGCATCCCCGAGCGGTTTGCATCGAGTGTGCCTGACCGGGTGAGGGATGTGAACCGTTTTCAGGAAGTTATAGGAAATTTCGCAGACAATCGCAGCAAATTTCCTACAACGTGGTGGGGCTACAGTCGCGACTCGATTTCTTGCCGGGTCACGGCCCCTTCGTGCCGCATCGCGACGGTTCCATCGGGGCGGATCATGACGTTGAACGGCAGGCCGCCGATCTGCGCGCCGTAGGCGTCCATGAGATCGAAACCCTCCGCGCCCTCAACGACCAGGACAGGGTAGTTCATCCCCATCCGCGCTGCATATTCTGCGACGCGAGCTCGATCGTCCAGTGCGATGCCGAGAATCTGCAACTGCTCGTCGCCGTACTGGTCCTGCAGTTCGATCAGTTCGGGAATCTCGTCGCGGCAGGGTGGACACCAGGTCGCCCAGAAGTTGATCAGCACGGTGCGGCCGGGGAAGTCGTCCGGCGTGACGGGTTCGCCGCCCAGGTTGGGGATGCTGAACGTGGGTAGCGCCGTCGGGCCATCGGGCGCACTGGCGGTGTTCGTGTCGGCCTGCAGCAGGCGTTGCAGCGCGAAGCCGCCGACGGCCGCGGCGACCGCGATCAGGATCAGGGGAATCCAGGTTTTCATCAGGGCGTCAGGGTGAAGCTTCGTTGCATGGGTGGATAGCACAGGCCGGCGTCGGCGCAGCCCTGGTAGCGCACGGTCAGCGTACCCCGGTCGGCAGCCGCCGGCAGCGTGACGAACAACTGATCCCGGTAGATGGAGACGTCACCAAAATGCTCGTCGTGGTAGGGCTCTCCCTCGGGAACGCCGACGGTCAGTTCGGCGCCGTTGATCGAGAAGCCGAGGGCGTGGCCGTAGAGATAGTAGCCGGGCGCGATCCGCCAGGAGACGGTCGCCTGTTCTCCGTCGCTCCAGACATCGGGGACGAAGGCCTCGTCGGCCGGCAGAAAATTCGTGGTCGCGGTGCCGAAGCTGTTCGCCGAGGCGAGCGTGCCGAACGCGGTCAGGACGAGGCTGAGCAGGAGTCGTGAACCCATTGGAGGTAGTCGGGCAGGCCGAGAGCGGATTCGACCGCGATGATTTCGGGGAGTTCGTAAGGATGCGTGCTTCGGATCGCGGTTTCCACCGACGCGTATGCCGCGCTGGTCGTCTTGATCCAGAGCAGCACCTCGTTGTCGGTCTCCACCTGGTCTTTCCAACGGTACACCGACACGACGGACGGCAGCAGGCTGACGCAGGCGGCGAGCCGGTCGCCGACCAGGCGCTGCGCGACAGCTTTCGCGCTGGGCTCGTCGGGGCAGGTGCAGAACACGATCAGGACAGGTGATTCGGACATGGTGACGGAAGAGGAGAGCATGCGGAGGGCTTCTGGCATACTACGCCGCCTTTCGACTGCCCACGAACCCGGAAACATGGATTTTCTGATCTCCGCGGCGCACGCCCAGCAGGGTGGTGCCTCCGCTCCCAACGCCTTCGTTCAACTGCTCCCGCTGGTCGGCCTGATCGTCCTGTTCTACTTCATGCTGATTCGTCCGCAGATGAAGCGGAACAAGGAACACAAGCAGCTGATCGCCAGCATCTCCAAGGGTGACGAAGTGATCACCGCGGGCGGCCTGACCGGTTCGGTCGCCGACCTGGGTGAGGAGTACGTCAAGCTGCAGGTCGCCGACGACGTGGTCATCACGGTGCAGCGCCAGTCGATCTCCAGCGTCCTGCCCAAGGGCTCGCTGAAGTCTCTTTGATGAACCAGAACAGCTTGTGGCGGTGGCTGCTGCTCGCCGCCGTTGTGCTCGTCGGCGTGCTTTACGCACTGCCCAACCTGTTCGGCGAAGACCCGGCCATCCAGATTTCCGCGGATTCCGGCGAGGTGCTGGATGACGGTTTCGTCTCGCGAGTGGAGGCAATCCTGTCGCGCGCCGACATCGAGCCAGTGTCCGTGGACATTGTCGACGGTCAGTTGCTGGCGCGCATGCCTGGCGACACGGCGCAGTTGACGGCCGCGGAGACGTTGCGCGAAGTGCTGGGTCGCGATTACGTGGTCGCGCTAAGTCTGGCGCCGCGCACGCCCGCCTGGCTGGTCGGGCTTGGTGCCGAGCCGATGTCGCTGGGGCTGGATCTCCGTGGCGGTGTGCACTTCCTGCTCGAGGTCGACGCGCAGTCGGTGCGCGAGACCGCGATGGAGCGGTACATGCAGGAAATTCCGGCATTCCTGCGGGCGCGCGACCTGCGCTACACCTCGCGCAAGATCGAGGACGGGCAACTGGTCATCGCGCTGCGTGACGCCGCCACGCTGGACAAGGCGCAAGCCGCGCTCTCCGGCGAGTATCGCGAGCTGTCGATCGGCGAAGCCAGCAACCAGAGCGACACGCTGACGGTGACGCTGACCGAAGAGGAAGAGCAGCGGATCCTGGATTTCGCGGTCAAGCAGAACCTGACCACGCTGCGTGGCCGGGTGAATCAGCTCGGCGTGGCCGAACCCGTGGTGCAGCGTCAGGGCGCCAGCCGCATTCTGGTGCAGCTTCCGGGCGTGCAGGACACGACCCGCATCAAGGACCTGATCGGTGCGACGGCAACGCTGGAATACCGCGCCGTGGCCCTTGAGGGCGACCCGGAGCGGGCCGCGCGCACGGGCATCGCGCCCGCCGGAACCCAGCTGTTCTACGAGCGCGGCACCGATCGTCCCTATCTGCTCAAGCGCGACATCATCGCCACCGGCAACGAACTGGTCGACGCCGCCGCGACGGTGGATCAGGAAAGTGGCAGCCCCGCCGTATCGGTGACACTGGATGGCCGCGCCGCCAAGCGCATGTTCGAGTTCACCGAGAAGAACGTCGGCAACCCGATGGCCGTGCTCTACAAGGAGACGATCATCACCACAACCTACGACGAGAACGGCGAGCCGCAGTTCGAGCGCGAAAAGGTCGAGGAGATCATCTCCGTGGCGACGATTCGTGGCGTGTTCGGCAAGCGGTTCCAGACCACCGGACTGACCAGCAAGGAAGCGCATGATCTGGCGCTGCTGCTGCGTGCCGGGGCGCTGGCCGCCCCGATTGCCATCGTCGAGGAACGGACCATCGGTCCCAGCCTGGGTCAGGACAACGTCGAGCAGGGCCGCAATGCCACCATTCTGGGGTTTGCGCTGGTCGTGCTGTTCATGGCGATCTACTACAAGGCCTTCGGCATGATCGCCAACGCCGCACTGCTGCTGAACGTCGTGCTGATCGTTGCCGTGCTGTCGATGCTGCAGGCCACGCTGACGCTGCCCGGCATCGCCGGCATGCTGTTGACGGTCGGCATGGCAGTGGATGCCAACGTGCTGATTTTTCAGCGTATCCGCGAGGAGCTGAAGGCCGGCGCCAAGCCGCAGGAAGCGATTGCCGGCGGTTATGACAAGGCATTCTCGACCATCGCCGACGCCAACATCACCACGCTGATCGCCGCGGTCGTGCTGTTCATCTTCGGCACCGGGCCGGTCAAGGGCTTCGCGGTCACGCTCTCCATCGGCATCGTTTCCTCGATGTTCACCGCGATCTTCGGAACCCGCGTGCTGGTCAACGCGCTGTTCGGCGGTCGTCGACTTTCCAAGCTCCCGATCTAAGCCATGAAATTTTTCAGCCAAACGCCGAATTTCGACTTCATGGCCCAGCGCAAGATTGCGCTGAGTATCTCCGTGATCCTGATCATCGCCTCGCTGTTTTCGCTGGCGACGCGCCAGTTGAATTTCGGCATCGACTTCACCGGTGGCGTGATCGTCGAGGTCGGTTACCCGGAGGCGGCGGACCTGGACACGATCCGCGGTCAGCTGTCGGACAACGGGTTCAACGACGCCATCGTGCAGTACTTCGGTGCGCGCAATGACGTGATGATCCGTCTCGCGCCGCGCGAGGAAGACAGCAGTGCCGATCTGTCCGGCGAGGTGCTCACCGCGCTGCGGGCCGATGGCGCCCAGCCGGATCTGCGCCGTGTCGAGTTCGTCGGCCCGCAGGTGGGCGAGGAGCTGACCGTGGACGGGTCGCTGGCGACGATCATCGCGCTGCTGCTGATCTTCGCCTACGTCTGGTTCCGGTTTCACTGGAAGTTCTCGGCCGGTGCAGTGGCCGCGCTGGCGCATGACGTTGTCATCACGCTGGGTTTCTTCTCGTTCCTGCACCTGGAATTCGATCTCACGGTGCTGGCGGCCGTGCTCGCCGTGATTGGCTACTCGCTCAACGACACCATCGTCGTGTTCGACCGCTGCCGCGAGAACTTTCGTCGCGCGGCGGCGGGCGATGCCAAGGCCACGATCAACCGCTCCGTCAACGAGAACCTGTCCCGAACGCTGGTCACCAGCCTGACCACGCTGCTCGCATTGATCGCGCTGCGTCTGATCGGTGGCGAGGTCATGGCGGGTTTCTCCACCGCGCTGATCGTAGGCGTCGTGGTGGGCACCTATTCGTCGGTTTACGTGGCCAGCCCGGTGTCCATCGCGCTGGGGGTCAGCCGTGACGACGTCATGCCGCCCACCGATGACGGGGATCGGCCTTCCGACGGCGCCGTGGTCTGATCGATCGCATGGCGGACTTCTGGGAAACGCAGGAACACGGCGCGTTTCGCGACCAGGTTCGTCGCTTCACCGAAGAACAGGTCGCGCCCCATCTCGATGCCTGGGAGTCGGCGGGCGAGCTGCCGCTGAGTCTGCATCGACAGGCCGCCGAAGCGGGCGTGCTGGGCGTCGGCTTCCCCGAGGCCTACGGTGGAATCGAGACGCCGGACGGCTTCTACGAGCTGATCGTCATCGACGAGCTCTGCCGTGCCGGCTCCGGCGGGTTGATCGCCTCGCTGCTGTCGCTGGGCATCGGTTTGCCGCCCATCGTCGCGCTGGGCAGCGAAGCGCTGAAACAGCGCGTGCTGCCGGACGTACTCGCCGGGCACAAGGTGTCGGCGCTGGCCATCACCGAGCCATCCGGCGGCTCCGACGTGGCGAACCTGAAGACCACGGCACGTCGCGATGGTGAGCACTACGTCATCAACGGCAGCAAGACGTTCATCACCAGTGGCCTGCGTGCCGACTGGCTGACGGTCGCGGTGCGTACCGGCGAACCCGGCATGGGGGGCATCTCGCTGCTCGCGGTACCGGGCGACGCACCCGGACTCAGCCGTACGGCACTGGACAAGATGGGCTGGCGCTGTTCGGACACGGCGACGCTTTACTTCGAGAACTGCCGTGTGCCCGCCGACTGCCTGATCGGGCAGGAGAACGCCGGCTTTCTCGGCATCATGCGCAATTTCAACAGCGAGCGTCTGGCGCTGGCCGCCCAGGCCGTGGGACTGGCGCAATGCGCCTATGAGGAGGCGCTGGAGTGGGCGCGACAGCGCGAGACCTTCGGACGGCCGCTGAGCCAGCGCCAGGTGGTGCGGCACAAGCTGGTGGACATGCTCACGGAGATCTCCGCGCAGCGGGCGCGTCTCCATGAGCTGGCGTGGCGCTGTGATCGGGGCGAGGCGCCCATCGCCGAACTGTGCATGCTGAAGAACGGGGCGACCGCCATGCTGGAGCGCGTGGCCGGGGAGGCCGTGCAGATTCTGGGCGGCGCCGGCTACCTGCGTGGTTGTCGCGCCGAGCGGATCTTCCGCGAGACCAAGGTGCTGTCGATCGGCGGTGGTGCCTCGGAAGTGATGAAGGACCTGGCCGCGCGCCAGCTGGGGCTGTAGCCGCTCATGACGCGCGGCGGTATCCTGGGTTTTCTGGCCGGCGGAGACCGGCAATTCTTGCGTCAGGGAGACACCATGCGACGGATCATCTTGCCGGGCCTTGTGGCCGCAGTTACCGGTGCGGCGACGGCACCCGCGGCCGCCGAAACCTCAATCGTCTACACCACGGTGGGCGTCAGCTACGCCCAGCTCGACTACGAGACCTCCGGCTCCGGCCTGGACCAGCCCGAGGCCATCGATCTGTCCGGCGATGCGGATGGCGTGACCGTTGACCTGTCGCTGGCCGTGCGCAAGTTCGGGCCGCTGGAGGGCGTGTTCATCGCTGGCCGCTACACCGATGGCGAATACGACGAGGGCGTCGGCGTGTCGGCCACCCGAGTCGGGCTGGGCAAGTACTTCATCGGTGAGGGCGGGGTCGGTCGACTGTCGTTCAATGGCCGGCTGAACTACGAGGAATTCACCTTCGGCGACAACGACGAGAGCACCGAGGACGGATATTCCATCACCGGCGAGCTGCGTGGTTACATCGACGAATACTGGGAGATCGGGGTCGGCGCGGGCTGGGTCGACCTCGGCGAGCCCCAGGGCTTTCGCGTGACGATCAGCACGGCCATCGAGTTGCCATTGCAGTTCTTCCTGACCGCGGAATGGGAAACCCAGTCGCTGAACCAGGACTTCGATCGCCGGACCAGCGACGATTTGCAGAACGATCAGTCCAACATCCGTGTCGGGCTGCGCAAGGACTTCAACCTGTTCTGAAGGCCGGACGGCCCGGCGGCGGCCTCAGGTCGATTTCTGCGTGCGCAGGTGGCGCATGATGGTGCCGCCCAGCGCCTCGTAGACCTTCGGGTTGCCAACGACGATATTGCCGGTGTCCATCGGTTCACCGCGGCCGGAGATATCGCCGATCATGCCGCCGGCCTCGCGCACCAGCACGATGCCGGCCGCCATGTCCCAGGGCTGCAACCCCAGTTCCCAGAAGCCGTCGAGCCGGCCCGCGGCGACGAACGCCAGATCCAGCGCGGCCGCACCGGCGCGGCGCACGCCGGCGGTTTTGCGCATGATCTCGGAGAACATGGCGATGTAGCCGTCGATATCCTGGTCCTCGCGGAACGGGAAACCAGTGCCGATCAGCGCGCCCTCCAGGCTGTTGGCACGGCTCACGCGGATGCGGCGGCCGTCCAGCGAAGCGCCGGCGCCGCGGGAGGCGGTGTAGAGCTCCTGCGAGAAGGGGTTGTAGACCACGCCGTGCTCCAGCCGGCCGCGGACCTGGATGCCGATGGACACCGCGAATTGCGGAAACTGGTGCAGGAAGTTGGTCGTGCCATCCAGCGGATCGATGATCCAGACGACCTCGTTGTCGCCGCTGGCGCCGGTTTCCTCGCCGAGGATGGCGTGGTTCGGGTTCGCCCGATGAATATGCTCGATAATACGAGCCTCGGCGGCGCGATCGACCTCGGTCACGAAATCATTGCGCTGCTTGCTGTGCACGCGCAATTCGTCCACGCGATCGTAGTGCCGCATGATGAGGTTGCCGGCCGAACGGGCGGCGCCAACTGCAATGTTTAGCAATGGGTGCATCGTTGTGTCTTGTAAAGAGCGGAACTCGACCCGGACATCGGGGGCGCTAGGCGGCGCGAGATTATCACGGGAATCACGATGCGCGATCTGACCGCCATCCGCATCGTGCTGGTCGGGACTACCGATTCGGGCAATATCGGCGCCGCCGCGCGGGCGATGAAAACCATGGGCCTGTCCGATCTGGCACTGGTCGGGCCGCGTGAGTTCCCCAGCGACAAGGCCACCGCGCGCGCCTCGGGTGCCACCGACGTGCTGGAGCGGGCGCTGGTGGTCGACCGGGTGGAGGATGCCATCGCCGACTGCAATCTGGTGCTCGGCGCCAGCGCGCGGCTGCGGGCGATCACGGTGCCGGCCGATACTCCGCGCGAGGCGGCGGACCGGATCGCGTCATTGCCAGGTTCGACCCGGATCTCGGTGCTGTTCGGCCGGGAGAAGACCGGGCTGACCAATGCCGAGCTGGACCTCTGCCAGCGGCTGATTCACGTGCCGGCCAATCCGGAATACAGCTCGCTGAATCTCGCGATGGCGGTGCAGGTCATGGCCTATGAGTTGCGGCAATGCCTGCTGGAACCGGCGGTCGAGGTCGCGGACGACGTCCCGCCCGCGACCCAGGCGGCGATGGATGGTCTGTTCGAGCACCTGGAACGGGCGTTGATTCACGTCCGCTATCTGGACCCGGACAATCCGCGGCAGTTGATGCGGCGGATGCGGCGCCTGTTCCATCGCGCCGAACCTGACGCCGATGAGGTCAACCTGCTGCGCGGCATTCTGACCAAGATCGAGCGCAGCACGCCGCCGACGCACGACTAGGTGCTGGTCCGCGCTGGCCGGGTCAGTCGTCCTTCTTGCCGTCGGATTTCAGGTTTTCCAGGGTTTCCTTGGCGCGCTGCTGGTCGGCCGGGTGCACGCCCTGGATGCCTTCGCCCTTCAGGCCCAGCGCTTCCAGCGTCTTGTCGGTGGCGGTCTTGCGCTCGTTGGCCCCGGTATCGAGCTCCGGCAGCTTCTCGCCGACCTTGTGGATCTGGCGCTCGGATTCGTACAACGGATCGGCCTCGCCTTCCACGGTGATCGGGTCCAGTTCCAGCGGCTCCTCCTCGTCTTCCACCGCGTTCGCGGCAACCGCGACGGCCGCGACGAGGCCGGAGACGAGCACAAGCTGCACGAGCCGGTGACGGCGGCGTATAATTCCTAGTAGTTCAGTCAGAATATCTGTCATGTTTCACCGTCTGCGCGAAGACATTCGAATCGTATTCGACCGGGATCCGGCCGCCCGCCATGCGCTGGAGGTGCTTACAGCGTACCCCGGCTTGCATGCCGTGTGGGGACATCGT
>NZ_CAXFCL010000340.1:0-22971 GCF_964000955.1 uncultured Abyssibacter sp. | reverse complement strand
GCTCGCCCTGACCCTTCCCGGCTCCGCCGGGGCTTCGGTCGCCAGCTTGCAATGAAACCCGACCACGCCGAGCAGGTCAGCACCATCACGCGCCAGTTCCAGCACGGTGCTGCCGCCGAAACAGAACCCGATGCCGAACAATCTGGACGCATCAACCCGCGGCTGCCCCGCCAGCGCGGACAACGCCGCGTACGCCCGCTTGCGCAGCACGGCGGGCTCGGCCGCCAGCGGCCCGATCACAGTGCGCACCTCCTGCGGGGTGACCTGACGCCGGTCACCGAACAAGTCAGCCGCGAACGCGACGTAGCCCTGAGCGGCCAGCATCCGCGCGCGCTCCTGGGCGTGGTTGCCCAGCCCCCAGGCCTCGTGGACCACCAGCACGCCGGGGCGGGCGTCGGTCGCGGTATCGTCATAGGCGAGATACCCCAGGCAGTTCACGCCGTCGTCTTCGTAGGGAATGTCTTCGGTCTGGATGGTCATGTCGCCTCCTCGCTCCATTCATGAACCTGGATGAACTATTATCAACACTGTTGACCAATAACAGCACGACATTCGCTAAGCTTTCGAACAAGATCAGAGGGGACGACCATGCCTTCGCTAGCAGGAAAAACCGCCACCGTGACCGGTGGCGCGTCCGGAATCGGCCTGGCCACCGCCCGCCGCCTGGCGGCCGACGGTGCCAACATCGCGATCTGGGACATCAACGCAGCGGCCGCGCAAACCGCCGCTGATGAACTGACCCAGGCCGGCCACCAGGCCATCGCCTCGAAGGTTGATGTCTCCAGCCGCGCCGATGTCGATGCCGCGATGGCCCAGTTGCACGACGCGTTCGGCCCCGTATCCATCCTGGTCAACAACGCCGGCATCACCCTGTTCCGCGGCTTCATGGACATGGACGAGGACGCCTGGGACCAGGTGATGCGCATCAACCTCAAGAGCATGCTGGTCTGCACCCAGGCGGTGATTCCCGACATGCTGGCGGCCGGCTGGGGTCGCGTGATCAACGTGTCCTCATCCAGCGCGCAGACCGGTTCGGCCGGCATGGCCGCCTACGCGGCGTCCAAGGGTGGCGTGATCGGGTTCACCAAGGCCATGGCGCAGGAATTCGCCGACAAGGGCATCACCGTGAACAACGTGCCGCCAGGCTTCGTCGACACCCCGATGCTGCGCGGCAGCCCGATCGGCTCCAAGGTCGATGCCATTGCCGCGGCCTCGCCGATGAAGCGCTCCGGCCAGCCGGAAGACATGGCCGCGGCCATCGCCTTTCTGGCCTCCGAGGAAGCCGGCTACATCACCGGCCACACGCTCAGCGTCAACGGCGGCCGCTACTCGAACTGATCCGACGCCGGCCGCTCAGTGGCCGGCCGCGAACCGCGGCCGGCCCAGCGTCGCCAGCGCCAGGCTGCTGACCGCCATCGCGACCATGGTCCCCAGCAGGAACTGGGCGTAGCTGCCGTACAGGTCATAGGCGGCGCCGGCCGCCAGCGGCCCGAAGGCCACGCCCAGGGCGAAGGCGCCCACCATGGCGCCGAACAAGACCCCGTAGTTCTTCAATCCAAAATGCCGGGACGCCAGGTAGGCGATTACATCCACCTCGGCGCCGACGGTCAGGCCGAAGCAGGCTGCCGCGACTGACTGGCTGAGCGGATTGGCACCATCCAGATACAGCAGCGCGCAGGCCAGGATGGGCAGCAGGAACACGAAGGCGCCGACGAACTGGCTCGGCAGCCGGTCAAGCAGAAAGCCCGTGCCCAGCCGACCGATCAGTGAAAAGATGCCGATCAGCGAGGCAACCTGCGCGGCGGCCAGGCGTTCCGCCCCACCGGAGATCAGGATTGGCACGAAGTGGACGATGATGCCCAGCGCCGTGAACGTGAACAGTCCGCAGGCCAGCAGCAACTGGTAGAACGCCCGCATGCGCACGCCCTCGGCGACGGACACGCCCGGCGCCGCGCTGGGTGAACCCACCACCGTCTCATGGCTGCCGCCCTTGTCCTCGGCGCCGCGAAAGAAGAAGAACATCACCGGGAACACCAGCAGGAACCAGATTGCCGCCAGACCCATGAAACCGACGCGCCAACCGTAGGCCCCGATCAGCCAGGTGCCGAGAATGGGATAAACCGTCGCAGCGAGCGAGGCGCCGGAAAACGTGATCGCGAACGCCAGCCCGCGTGACGCCTCGAACCGCGTCGCCACGGCGCTGGTCCACACCGTCGCCTGCAAGAACAGGTTGCCGATGGAGATCAGGCACCACAGGACAATCCAGTTCATCGTGGACCCGGTCGCCGTGCCCAGCAGGCCGAAGGCCAGCGTCATCAGGAACACGCCCAGCAGGCCGACGCGCCGCGGGCCGACGCGATCGACCAGCAGGCCGATCGGCACGCTCATCGCCGCCGCCACCAGCCCGGCGATGGTGATGCCCACCGAGGCCTGGGCGCGGGAGAAGCCGAATTCCTCGGTCACCGGCCCCATGAACGGCCCGATGGCGTAGACGTGCAGCACCGCCGTCGAATAGCCCAGCGCCGCCGCCAGCGGCAGCGTCCCGTGGCGTCGCCATTCGGTCCAAGCAGCTCCTGTCGCGCTCATCCTGTCTCCCCTGAATCGTTGTTGATCGTCGGACGCGCCCGGTAGAACCCCGCGGTCCGGCTAGTTATTCGGTGGTTTCGGTTTGATGATCTTCATGATGACCGAGGCATCGGCCACGGCGCCGCCGTCAACGGTCAATTGCGCATCGAGAAACAGCATGGAGCGCGTCCGCGAACGCAATAAGGCTTGCCCCTCGATGAAATCCCCGACCTTCGCGGAGGCGAAAAAGCGGGTGTTCATCTGCACGCTGAGCATGGCCTTCTCGCCGCTGAGCCACATGGCACTGAGCGTGGCGGTCTGGTCGAGCAGGGTCATCAGCGTGCCGCCGTGGATCACGCCCAGCGGGTTGGCGTGTTCGGGGCGCGCCTCCAGGGCGTAGCGCCAGCCCTCGCCGTCCCGTCGGGACAGCAACGGGCCGATCGCATTGATCAGCCCGTCGATGTTCATCTCGCGCCAGCCGTCCCGTCCGCTCACGCGACCGCCCTACTTGTTCGCCGCGGCCAGCCCGAAGCTGCGACGGATGTGGTCGATCTGTCCGGTCGGCACCACCGGAAACACCCAGGGCTCGCCCGTCTCGCGGATGGCGTCGATCTGCTCGCCCACCTGCTCCACCGTCCACGCCGGCTGATATACCCCGGGGGTTTCGGCGATGTACATCCGCGCCATGCGTCCGGCGATGGCGGCGTACAGCTCGCCGGTGACCGAACAGGCTTCATGCGCCAGCCAGCCGACCATGGGCGCGACCAGCTCCGGCTCCATCGGCGGGTATTGCGAGGTGTCCAGCCCCTCGGCCATGCGCGTGACCGCTGCGGGGACGATGATGTTGCACCGGATGCCATCGGCCTCGCCTTCCAGCGCCGTGACGTTGCAAAGCCCGATCATCCCGGTCTTGGACATGGCGTAGTTCACGACATTGTGATTGCCGTAGATGCCGCTGACCGACGAGGTGAGCACGATGCGGCCATAGCCGGCCTCGGCCATCGGCCCGAAGGCCGAACGCACGACGTGATAGCCGCCACGCAGATGCACATCCAGCACGGCGCTGAAGTCGTCGTAGCTCATGTCCTTGAGCGAGCCGCGCCGTACGTTGCCGGCGTTGTGCACGACAATGTCGATGCGGCCCCAGGTGTCCAGCGCGCACTGGATGATCGCCTGGCCGCCAGCCTCGGTGGCCACCGATTCGGTGCAGGCGATGGCCTCGCCGCCGGCCGCGCGAATCTCGTCGACCACCTGCTGCGCGGGGCCGGCGTCCTCGCCCTCCCCTTGCAGGCTGCTGCCGATGTCATTGATCACGACCTTGGCGCCGCGCTCGGCCAGCAGCAGCGCGTAGGCCCTGCCCAGGCCACGCGCCGCCCCGGTGACGACCGCAACACGGCCATCAAATCGTAGTTCACTCACCGGCGTCTCCTCCGATGTCTCTATTGCTGTATCTGAGTTCAGCCCGCGCGGCTCGGCAGTTCGACGATGGCCGCTCCACTGGCGGACAGCTCGTCGCGATGCGTCTTGGCCACCTGGCTGATCTCCACCATGTGCTTGCCGTTCTCGACGAACTTACGGTCTACCGTACCGTTGATCATGATGGCGTCGCCATCCGGATTGTGCCGGCGGATCTGGCACTTGCTCTTGTGCAGGAAGCCATCATCGCCAATCCAGTTGGTCAGATGGTGCGTCAGCCAGGAGCAGCGCTCCGGACCGTAGTCGTAGGCGCCGGGCGCGCCGACTTCCAGCGCGAAGTCCTCATCCCAGTGCACGCGCTCCGGGCAGTCCGGCACGTTGAAGCGGTTCTTGATGCCCAGACCCGGATGCTTCTGCTGCATCTTCCACGCGAGCTTGTTGGCGCGGATGTAGAGGCCGCCCCAGCCCTGCGCGTAGCAGATGAAGCCGGTGACGGTCATCGGGCCCTTCATCATGGTCGGCAGCTCGTCACCTTCCTGCACGTCCTCCCAGTAACGCGGCGCGCTGCCCCGGATTTCCTCCTGCTCATAGAGCTTGCTGAACTCGGCGAGCTGCTCCTCGGTGTACGGCTCCACCCGGCCACGCGACTCGGTGTACTTGGTGCCGCGCTCGCGGGCCTCGTCACGGTCGGTGCGGAATACCCAGCTGTCGCATTCGGCCAGCGGATCGCCGTCCTGGTTGTAGAACTTGACGTTGTAGATCTGCTGGAAGGCGCGGCCGGCGAAACGGGTCTTGTGCTCGATCAGGTCCTTGAGCGTGGCCTCGGTCGAGATCGCGTCGCCGCGCATCGTGTGCTTGTACCAGGTCCAGTCGGCACCGGCCCACATGGCATGCACGCCGGACAGGCCACCGCAGTAGCCGGAGACGATGCGGCTGGTCGTGAACAGGAAGCTGGGCAGCGCGACGATGTTGCCGAACTTGCTCTGGGCGGCGTAGTCGGGATCGCACCACAGCGGGTTGTCGTCGCCAATGCCATGCGCGTAATGGCGAATCGCATCACGCGAGGCCTCGTAGTTCCACGGCTCCACCGTGTTGGTAATCGGCACGCCGATGCGCTCGCGCAGCTCGGCCAGTCCTTGTTCGGTGATCTTGGGATAACGCGGTGCACCATCAGCCATGGGATTCTCCTCGTGAATTGGGTCGTTATGCAGTGGTGGCGGCAGCGGCTTCGCGGTCACGCAATTTCTTGCGATGGACCTTGCCGGCCGGTGTCTTGGGAAGCGCGTCGACGAACTCGACGTGCCGGGGGTATTCGTGGCGGGCCAGGCGGTCGCGGGTGAACACCTGCAACTCCTCGGCATAGGCGTCATCCGGCGCCCGGTCGCTGACGATGAAGGCCTTGACCACCTGTCCGCGGGTCTCGTCGGGCACGCCGATCACCGCGGCCTCCTTCACGTCCGGATGCTTGAGCAGCGTGTTCTCGATCTCCACCGCGCTCATGGTCCAGCCGGCGGAGATGATCACGTCGTCGGCGCGACCGGCGTGGTAGAAGTAGCCGTCCTCGTCGATCTTCGCGAGATCCTTGGTGGTCTCCCAGCCATCGCGGCGCCACAGCATCAGCTCGCCGACCTCGCCCGGATCGGTGGGACTGCCGTCGGCGCGCTGCACCTGAAGCTTGAGCCCCGGCACCGGCTTGCCCAGCGAGCCCGGCTTCACCGAGAAATCATCGGCACCGGGGTAGTTCACCAGCACCACGCCGATCTCGGTGGTGCCGTACATGCTGCAGGCCGGCACGCCGAAGGTCTGGTCGATGAACTCCAGCGTCGGCGGGTCGATGGGCTCGCCGGTGTAGGACAGCTTGTTGATCGCGAAGCGAAAATCGCCGCCCTGCCCGGAGGTCCGCATCATCCGGTAATGCGTGGCCGCGGCCGACATGTTAGTGATGCCGAAATCCTGCATCGCCTGCATCAACCGCACGGCGTCGAAGCGACCGGCGAAGGTACCGGTGGTCACGCCCAGGGCCAGCGGCGCCAGCGTGCCGTGCCACAGCCCATGCCCCCAAGCCGGCGATGACGGGCAGAAGAACTCGTCACCCGGTCGAATGCCGGTGCCGTAAAGCGCCGCGAACATCAGCGTGACCAGCGCGCGGTGGGTGTGCTTCACCGCCGCCGGCAGCTCGCGCGTCGTGCCCGAGGTGTACTGGAATACCGCCAGATCGTTGGCGCGGGTCGTGGTCTCGTAGGTCGACGGCAGCGAGGCCAGCTCGTCCATCAGCCCGTCGTCGGCGACGACCACGCGCAGCCCCTCGACCTGATCGGCGATCTCGGCCTTTTCGCGGTTGGTCACCAGCAGCGCCGGCTCGCAGTCATCCACCCGCAGGCGCAGACCGTCCAGGCCGAACAAGGTGAACAGCGGCACGCTGATGGCGCCGCGCATCATCGCGCCGAACAGGCTCACGTAGAACGGCAGCGACGGCTCCAGCATGAACGCGATGCGGTCACCCGGCTCGATGCCGTTGCGCTCCAGCCAGTGCGCGAAGCGCGCCGCGCCGGCGGCGATTTCGTCGAAGCTCAGGATTTCATCGCGGCCATCGGCGTGGGCAATGCGCACCGCGGCGCGACCGCTGCCGTCCGCGTGCCGGGTAATGCACTCGTGGGCGATGTTCAGGCGCTCGCGATCCCCGTCGAACAGCTCCCACAGCGCCGCCGAGCTGGCATGTGCCTGGGCATCCGCGAAGCGGGTGAAATCGGTGAGCTTGGGCATGGGGTCGTCTCGCTGTCGCGGCGGCCTCCGAACCATCCGGCCGCTCTGGAATGACGGCGACTATGACGAAACCGGATCGTAATTTCAAATACTGAACGTGATTTTATATGTTGAATTTTGTATCGCGGTTCGGCATGGTCCAATCTCCGCATGAACGCAGCCGGAAACCCGCATGACCGTGGCCCCTCAAGTCGATGCAAGACCCGACCTCGAACTGGCGAAGGCGCTGGAATCGAGCAAGGCCCCGGCGATCTCGCGCGCGGCGGCCATCCTGCGACTGCTCGGCAAGAGCGACACGCCGCTGTCGTTGCAGGCGATCGCCACCCAGCTCGGACTGGTGCCCAGCACCTGCCTCTACCTGCTGCGCGCCCTGGTCGCCGAGGAGCTGGTGGCGCTGGATGCGACGACCAAGCGCTATTCGCTGGAAGCCGGCGTGCTGACGCTGGCCCGGCACTGGTTGCGGCATAACCGGTTCACCGATCTGGCGCAGCCGGCGCTGGACCGGATCAGCCAGGCGCATCAGGTCACGGTGCTGGGCGTGCAGGTGGTGGGGCTGGAGCACATCATCGTGGTCGCCGCATCGCAGTCGCGGGGCAATCTCCAGCTCAGCGCCCAGATCGGCAGCCGCTTCCCGGCGCTGATCAGCGCCACCGGCCGCTGCATCGCCGCCTTTGGTGATCATTCAAAATCCGAACTGGAATCCCGATTCCACAAGCTGCGCTGGGATGATCCACCGTCACTGACCGACTGGTGGGCGCAGGTCGACGAGACCCGGGAATGCGGCTTCGGCGTCGACAACGGGCATTACATTTCCGGCGTCAGCGTGCTGGCGGCACCCGTGTGGAAAGCCCCTGGTCAGCTAAGCCACGCCCTGGTCGCAATCGGCATCGGCAGCGCCGTGCAGCGCGCCGGCACCGCGGATCTGGGCAGGGCACTGGCCGACGCGGCGCAGCTGCTGTCGAATCAGCTCAGTGGTGGATAGCCAACCGCCTGAGCAACATGAGGCGCTGAATGCGGGCACTTACCCGGGCTGTTGCAACACGGCAGCGACGTTCGGCGTGACCACGCTACGGTCGAGAATCTCGGCCATGCGCTCCACCGGCAGCGGATCATCCTGCCGCAGCCACCAGCCGACCAGCTCGACGATGCCGCTGACGATCAGGATCATCCCGGCCTCCGCCGGCAACCAGCCTTCCGGCCAGGTCTGGTTGCGGACGATCTCCTCGGCCACACGCAGGAACTCGTCGCGGGTCGCCGCCGCGGCGCTGCCAGTCAGCAGGATTCGCCAGAGACGGCGCCGCCCTTCCACGTAGCGGCACAGCGCCAGCATCGATTCACGCAGATCGCCGCTCTGCACCACCGGCAACGCCATCTCCACCAGCTGTTGCACCTGATCGCCCGCCAGGTCGTTGAGCAGCGCCTCCTTGGCCGGGTAATGCCGGAAGAACGTGGTGTAGCCCACGCCCGCCCGGGTCGTGATCTCGCGAATGGACAACTGTTCGAGGCCGCGGTCGCCGAGCAGGTCGACCAGGGCCGCCCGCAGCGCCTTGCGCGTACGCACCGGTTTGGCGTGCTGCGCGGTGGACAGGTGCGGCATGTAGATCTTCTGGGACACCGAAGCCTCTGGGCAATCGTTCCTATATTCGCCCGTTGAACCGAAATCCGACGAACGCGCATTGACAGGATAACGGACCCTCCGCAGTCTAAATGAAACTAAATGGTTCATTTAATGAACCGAGCGCGATGACGACGGAGCGTCGCGCCGACAGGAGGAGACAGGGCAATGACGGGAATCCGGCCTCGGATTCGGGCGTCCACCCGGATGATCGCCGTGATCGTGCTGGCCTGTGCGCAGGGAGCGGCGTGGAGTCAGTCGCCGGATGAACCATCCGCTGACGGTGAGGGCGAGGCACTGGACTTCCTGTTCGAGGAATCCGGGACCTCGGAGGCGGACAAACGCGAGCAGACGGAATCGGAGGAGACCCCGGCCCGGACCGCGCAACCCTACGAGGAGACCATCCCGCTGCCCCAGGAACCCGCCACCGCCGCGTCGACATCTCCCCGCCCCCGCTCGATCGAGGAAATCGTCGTCACCGCCCGCCGCACCGAGGAAAACCTGCAGGACGTGCCGGTCGCCATCGCAGCGATGAGCAGCGACGATCTCAAGCGCGAGCAGATCAACAGTCCGTCCGACCTCAACGGCCGCGTGCCGTCGCTGGTGATCAGCAGCGGCAGCCAGATGCGCAATACGGAAACGCCGACCATCCGCGGCCAGGGCGCGCAATATGGCGCCAGCCCGGGCGTGATCATCTATCTGGCCGAAGTGCCCATGCCCTCCGACCCGGTCGCCAACTACCAGGGCGGCCCGGGCAAGTTCTTCGACCTGGGCAATCTTCAGGTGCTCAAGGGCTCGCAGGGCACGCTGTTCGGGCGCAACACCACCGGCGGCGCACTGCTGCTGGAACCGCAGCGCCCGCTACCCGAATTCTCCGGCTCGCTGGGCGCCAGCACGCAGATGCTCTCGGAGGACGACCTGCGCGGCGAACGCTACGAAGCCGTGTTCAACACGCCGCTGCTGGGCGACCGCCTGCTCGCCCGTTTCGGTGGGCAGATGGTGCATCGAGACGGCTTCACCAAGGACGTGGTGACCGGCAAGGATTACGACGACAAGAACTACTGGACGGCGCGCGCCGGTCTGCTCTGGCAGCCCTCCGACCGCGTCAGCAACTACCTGATGGGCAACTGGGCCGACGGCGACACCAACGGCACCGCCACGGTCATCGAACGCATCAACCGCGAAGGCCTGAACCAGGCGATTCCCGGCGCCATCGGCCTGGGCGGGCTGACCCGCATCCTGCCGGGGATCGACCTGGGCCAGGTCGCCAATCTGGGCTGCCTGATCCTCAACGTGTTCGGGCCGTCGACCAACTGTGGACAGGACATCATCGACGAGCAGGCGGCGCGCGGCATTCGCCGGGTGGAGCTCAGCGGTGACCCCAACGACATTCTCAAGACCGCGTCTGTAATGGACAAGCTAAGCATCGGCCTCACCGACAACCTCTCGCTGATCAACATCGCCAGCTACTCGACGCTGGAACACAGCTACCGCTGGGATCTCGACGGCTCGCGGGCCGGGTTCAACGAGTTCATCAATCCGGAAGATGTGCTCCAGGCCGATGTCCGCACCATCACCGAGGAATTGCAGTTGCAGGGTGCGGCGCTGGACGGCGCACTGAACTACGTGGTCGGTGGCTACTACGAAAACACCGAGGCCTCCGGGCGCATCATCGCCACCTCGCTGCTATTCGTTGAAGTGGATCAGCGCTACACGCAATCCAAGGAATCCTTCGCCCCGTTCGCGCAGGGCACCTATCACCTGGGTGATCTGTTCGAGGGCCTGTCCGGCCTGAACCTGACGCTGGGCGTGCGCCGCACGACGGACAAGACCAGCGGCGCGGCGTCCATCACCCAGGTGGCCGCGGGCCTGATTCCGCTGGTCGACAAGAGCTTCGAGGCGGAGGTCGACAACGCCGAATGGACCTACACCGCCGGGCTGGACTACAAGCTCGACAGCCACCTGCTGTACGGCAAGGTCAGCCGCGGCTACAAGACCGGCGGCATCGCGACCATCTCGGTGAACCCGGCGCGCTATACCTACGACCCGGAATTCGTCACCAACTACGAGCTGGGCCACAAGTCGGATTTCCTGATCGCCGACGTGCTGCCGCTGCGAGTGAATTCCGCCGTGTACTACACCGACTACACCGGCCTGCAAAAGGCCAGCATCGACGCCTATGTCGATCCCGACAGCCCCAGCCCGGTGCCGCAGCTCGGCCAGTCCATCTTCAATGTCGGCAGCGCCTGGGTCGCCGGCTTCGAGACCGACATCACCATCCAGCCGCTGCCCGGCCTGACGCTGCTGGGCACCTACGGCTACACCCGCGCCGAGTACGAGGAATTCAGCCTGTTCTACAGCGGCGCCTCCCCGCAGCTCGACTGCTCCGGCGAGGCGGTGGAAGGCGGCAACATGATCGACCTGAGCTGCATTCCCTTCCAGTCGACGCCCGAGCACCAGTTCAGCATCTCCGGACGCTACCTGCTGCCGCTCGACCCGGACAACGGAGATGTCGAGGTCTCGCTCACCTACGCCTGGACCGACGAGCAGTACAGCGGCCAGTCCTCGCCGCCGGAAGCCGAACCCGGAGCCTGGATTCCATCCTCCAAGCGGGTGAATGCCAGCCTGAGCTGGTCCCGGATTCTCGGCTCCGGATTCGACGCGCGACTGTGGGCAACGAATCTCACCGACGAGGTGGACCGGATCTCCAACAGCAACCAGTGGAATCTCACCTACTTCCAGAGCTCGTTCTATTCCGAGCCCCGGATCATCGGGCTGGACCTCAGCTACGACTGGTAGCCACCGCAGACACGACCGACGCAAGGAACCGCTAGCCATGACACGGACCGACGGAGAAACCATCCTGCTGTGGACCCTGCCCGCGCTGGGACTGATCTGGCTCTCCGCCTTTCTGCTGTTTCCCGGGTTCGTGCACCCCATGTCGCCGACCATGAGCGCCGACGAGGTGGCCGCGTTCTACCGTGATCCGGAGAACCTGCCGCGCATCCGCTTCAGCATGATCCTGTTCAACTGGTTCTGCGTGGCATTCATCCCGATCATCGCGATGATGGCCTTGCAGGTGCGCCGCATGGGCCACCGCACGCCGATCCTGTCCTACTGCATCATCTGCTGCGCAGCCGGCGGACCCACGCTGTTCCTGATCGCCGATCTGTTCTGGCTGCTCGCGGCCTTCCGGCCAGATCGCGACCCCGAGCTGATCATGCTGTTCAACGATCTGGCCTGGGTGACGTTCACCACGCAGGTGGGCTATCTCATTGCCCAGAGCCTGTTCCTGGCGGCGGCGATATATCTCGATCGCCAGGCCGAGCCGGTGTTCGGCCGCTGGGTGGCCCACTTCAACCTGCTGGTCGCCGTCGCCCTGGTGCCCGCTGCCTTCGCGAGCCTGACCCTCGAAGGTGCCTTCGCCTGGGATGGCCTGCTGTCGTTCTGGGTGAAGAACATCGCCATCGGTCTGTGGATTGTGGTGATGGGCTGGGTGATGGCGAAAACCGTGCTCAGGCAGCACCGGGCCGAGGCGGCCGTGGCATGAGCGTGACGGCGGTCGACCCGGCTCCAGCCGGTGGCGGGCTGAGCCGCTGGCGGAACCATCCCAAGTTCGAGTTGTGGCTGGCGTTCTGGACGATGATCGTCTTCTACAACTTCTTCTTCATCCTGTTCTTCGCCTACACCCGGGTGCAGCCACCGCCGGAACCGGCCTGGGCCATTCCGCGCGTGCTCGAATGGTTCACCAGCCATCGCTTCAACCTGCTGTCCGGCTTCGCGATCGTCTTTCTCGTCACCGGCCTGACCGGCGCCGCCAACGCGCTGATCGCCTATTCGATGCGGCGCATGTCGGTCAGCCCGGCCTTCGCCCACGCGTATCTGGTCATCTACGCGCTGAGCGCCGTGCCCGGCATGCTGCTGACCTGCATCGCCATCACCGTGGCGGCGATGCGCCCCGAGCGCGACCCGCAAGTGATCGCCTGGCTCTACGACTTTGCCTTCATGGCCTTCGACGGAACCATGGGCGTGTTCCTGATCGGCTCGCTGGTCTGGATGGTCGCGATTCTGCTCGACAAGAACCGCGTGTTCCCAAAGTGGTTCGCCTACCTGAATCTCTGCAACGCGCTCACCGAGGTCGTCGTGGCCCCGGCCTGGATGTTCACCGAGGGCGTGTTCGCCTGGGACGGCGCCATCACCTGGTGGATCGATGTCGCCGTTTTCATGATCTACACCACGGTGTTCATCACCCTGCTCCGCAACATGATCATCCGCGAGGATTTCAGCGATGGCCCTCTGCCGGACTGATGTCGCGGCGGCCACCGCTCCAGTGAGGCTTTCATGGCACTAGCCGCCCACCCGACGCATCCGCAACCGCGCGTGCCCGGCCAGCCGGACATGTGGTTCTTCATCCTCTTCGAGGCCTTCCTGTTCACGAGCTACTTCATCGTCTACATGGTGTGTCGCGTGCAGGACCCGGCCACCTTCCTGCAATCGCAGCAGCTGCTGAGCCTGCCCATCGGCGTCTTCAACACGCTGATCCTGCTGGTGAGCTCCTGGTCCATGGCCCGCTGCGTGCAGGCCTCGCGGGATCATCACTACCCGGCCGCGCTGAACGGCGCCTACCTGACGATCGCCTTCGGCCTGTGCTTCGCGGCGCTGAAAGTCCTCGAATGGACGCTGGAGTTCGACAAGGGCATCGGCATCACCACCAACGAATATTTTTCGTTCTATTTCTTCCTGACCGGCATGCATTTTCTGCATCTGCTGATCGGCTTCATCTTCCTGGGCATCGTCGTGGCCCAGCTGCGGCGCGGGCATCAGCGTTCGCAGACGCTGGTCGAGACCAGCGCCACCTACTGGCACATGGTCGACTTCCTCTGGATCAACATCTTCGCGCTGCTCTACGTGGTCAGGTGAACCGGAACATGCACACCCCCAACACCCCTGCGCTCTCGGACAAGCGACTGACCCTGGTCTGGGTCATCCTGTCCGCGATCACGCTCGCGCAACTGCTGGTGCTGGTTGGCGACTCGCCCGGGCATCTCAACCCGAACGCGGTCGCCACCTTCAGCATCATCCTGATCTCCCTGTTCAAGGTGCGCCTGATCATCCGGGAGTTCATGGAAGTGCGGCATGCCCCACCCTGGCTGCGCTGGGGCACGGATGCCTGGCTCGCGACCACCGCCGTCGGCCTGCTGGGCACCTACATGATCGGCATGGCCTGAGCCCGGGCGCGGCGTCGCCGGGTCGGGGCAAAACGACAACGGGAGACGACACAAATGATTTCAGCCGAGCAATACGGCCCCTGGGCCATCATCGCCGGCGGCTCGGAAGGCATCGGCGCCTGCTTCGCCCACCGGCTGGCCGCCAGCGGCATCCACCTCATCCTGCTGGCCCGCCGCGTTGAACCACTGGAACGAACCGCCGACGCCCTGCGCCAGGAACATGGCGTGGAGGTCCGCACCCTGGCACTCGACCTCAGCAGCCCGGATGCCCTGTCCCGGATACGCGCCATTTCGCACGACGTGGAGGTCGGCGCCCTGATCTACAACGCAGGCGGCGCCGGCAACGCGGCGGCGCTGGTCGACCAATCGCCGGAATCCGCGCTCGACAACCTGCACCTGAACACCAGCACACCCACCGCACTGGTCCAGCACTTCGCCAAACCCATGCGTGACCGCGGCCGCGGCGGCATCCTGCTCATCGGCTCGCTCGGTTGCATCGCCGGCACCAAGGAGCTCGCGGTTTACAGCGCAGCCAAGTCCTACCTGCTGACCTTCGGCGAAGCCATCTGGGCGGAACTGACACCCCACGGCGTGCACAGCCTCGTGCTCGTCATCGGCCGCACCCTCACCCCGGCCCTGCAACGCGCCGGCCTGGGCGACACCGAAGACGCCCCCGCCGCCGACCCGGAGCAGATGGCCGCGCTAGGCCTGGACAACTGGAACAACGGTCCCGTGCTCGTTGACCCAAGCCACATGCAGGCCTTCGAGGCCATGCGGGCCATGCCGCGTCGCAAGGCGGTGGAGATCATGGTCAGGTCGATGGAGCAGCAGAGGAAGCGGTAGCGGTACGAAGCCTTCAGCGAGGCTGAGTCGATGGCGCGTTGCCATATTCATTTCCGCTTTCGGCCAAAAGAAGCCCTGGACCAGCTATCGTTGCATTGTTTGAAATCACCCGGAGCTCAGATCTGAGGCGCGCCGGAGTGAACACCGAACTTTACGCTCACAGATTTTTCGAGCGATTCAACGAGACACGGCACACACCGGAAGAAAATATTATACCGTTGGCGAATTTTGATAGGCGGCGATTCTCTAGGAGATTTATCACCCGACCCGCTTTCTGATGGGAAGGAATGTTGCTACCATCACTAGGCACGAATCAGTGTCGAAGTAAAGATCCTCGAGAACACCTAAGCAGATTCGTCATCACCGTTAGCTTCCAATGGAAGCCTTAGCTGCTTGGTTCCATTGGTTGGCTTAGTGGCAGACAACCAAACATCTTTGATTTTCAGGGGAACCCCTTTTACGGTGGCGCCTACTTTTTTCAAGTCCGACATCACCAATGCTATACCTGCCCTCAACTCTGGGTAGTCTTTAAGGGTTTTGAGAGTTATAAGAGAACCTGCCGCAGTAATGAACTTCTTGTCCTCAACAAACAAGAGGAAGTGCTCTACGAGGCTCCCGCGCCCCCAGTATGCTTCGATAGTAAACGTCTGTTGAAGACCATGGATCTCGAGTGATTTATGCAGCTCGGACAATACCACGCTCGCCATTTCTTCGAGAACCGCTTCTTCGAGTTCACCGCCAAACAAGTGGCTATGGACGGTAATCGTACAAAGGTGCATCTGATCTCAACCCCCCGGTTCTTCTAGCCTTTAAAGACCAACTTCGAAAATTGACAAGCCCCACCCGACAATTCTCACTTTGATGCCCCGAGACGCCGAATCCACCTACCAAACATCACGCTATCTGGCTCGCCGCTTCAGTTACGAAAAACTTAAAAATTGCACAAGATCTATTTCACCCCACATCCGGAATTTTTCTTACTTAGCCGGTCGCGCTTTTCCAGTTTCAACTGAACGCCTCTTTCCGCGAAGCCAACCTGTCGCCATCCAGCGATGAGCCTCCCGAAGCTCCGCCCTGATGCCAAACCTTCACTCGAGCCTCATCTTCCTCAGAACTAAAAAACGTCTGAGGGTTCTCCAAGTGGTCAAGAGGTTACTTGACCGTCACTGACTGTCATCCTGACCCGCCAATTGTGCCGGAACGCCTGATCGCAGCCAACCACCAGCCTGTTTCGCCAAATTCGCTTTGACCGAGTTCATCGACAAGTGGCGAAACACTACAAAGCGGTGCGTTTCGCCAACCGAGCGAGCCCCCCCTCTGAGGTAGCCGTGGTAGGCATGAAACACTAGCTCCACACCTCCGCTCCAGGAATTAGGAAGCTCTCGGTGAGAGTTTCCCGACAAACAACTATGGTGTTGGTCGCCCAGAAAAGTCCCTTCGCGGTGAATACGTTGTGTGGATACTCAAGAACGACCACGCAGGGTAGACGAACCATACGGATCGTGAAATTCATCAGGTGTTATCGTAACTCTGATGCCGACGCGCATCAGATGGCAGAACGCAGACTGGGACTACGGTCCCGTGCTCGTCAACCCAAACCACGGGAAGGCCGTGGAAACGGTGCGGTCGATGCCTAGACGTAAGGCTGTGGAGAGAAGGGGGGGGTAATTGGGGGGGGGGGCAGCGGAGACGATAGCCGAGGACCCATACCAATAGCTCTCCAACTGCGGCATGATGCGGAATTGAAAGAAATTTATACGACGAATGCTGAATTCTGTACCCATTCGGTACATGGGAACAAAGAGGCAGCTGGCGAAGCACGTACGCCGACTGGCCGAGTTTGCGTCTTCCGAAGGTTCATTGACAGACCTGTTCTCGGGTATGGGCTCGGTGGCGGCGGAACATGCGGGCATACGCCACATCGTGACTAACGATGCGATGTCGTTCACCGGTGTGCTCGCGCGTGCCCGCTTCCTAGGCAAGAATCGGAAGCTCTCAGCCTCCGACTTGATCCATACGCTGCGCCCGTTGATGCGCGAGCAGAAGAGCTACCTAGCGGAAAAGTTTCGAGATGAGCTCGCGGCGGAAGCACGGGTGCTTGATGGGTCCGCGGCAGAGCTCATCGCGCATATGGACGCAGTTCGTCACGCTGGTTGCGACGATTCGTTCCGACGTCGCGCGATTAACGCAAAGACTTGGAGCGGCGCGCCAGCATTCAAGATGGCATGCCTGTACTACGCAGGCGGTTACTTCAGCCTACGTCAGGCAATCGAAGTGGACGCGATCCGCTACGCTATCGAGTCCGTTCAAAAAGGACGAAATTACGAAGACTGGCTCCTTGGTGCTTGGCTGGCAGCATGCTCTCGCGTGATCAACTCTCCAGGACACACCGCACAGTTCCTTAAGCCCAACAGCCATACCGCCACCAAGCGAATCCAGTCTTTCTGGCGCCGCTCGATTTGGGATGAGTTTAAGAATGCTCTAGCTGATCTAGAGCAAGTCGGGCCGGAGCCATGGCGGGCTGGCAACCGGGCCTTGATATCCGATGCGTTGGCTCTGTTTGAAGGGAAGCAGCTGGCAGGAACAGGTGTCATTTACGCCGACCCCCCCTATACCAAGGACCAATATTCGCGGTTCTATCATGTATTTGAGGCCCTGTACCAATACAGCTATCCGAAAATTTCGGGAATTGGTCGCGCCGTACCAGTGGACGAGCGCTTCTCGACAGGCTTCTGCCTCGTCACTCAAGTTGAGGCGTCATTCATCACACTATTTGAGGGTGTCGCAGCATTAGGCGTTCCCCTGGTTTTGAGCTACCCCTCGGATGGCTTACTCGCCGCAGCAGACAGCAGCGTGAAAGAAATCGCAAAAGGCCGACTTCAAATTACGCATCACGAACGCATCTTGCACTTGCACTCAACCATGGGCGCCTCCAAAGGCGTCAGGTCTAAGCCGACAACGGAAAACATCTATGTCTGCCACCCAATCTAAAGCTCCAGCCGGCGACCTGCGCAGTCTGCCGATGGATCAGATCGACCCGAACCCTGGCAACCCCCGACTGATTTTTCCGCAAGAAGAACTCGATAAACTTATTGAGTCAATCTCGCACGAAGGCGTACTAGTGCCTATCGTGGTTTTTCCAAACAAGGACGGACGATACACCCTTGTAGACGGCGAACGCCGCTTCAGGTCGGCGAGAGATCTCGGTCTGACTGACATCCCAGCGCTTATTACTGGTGAGCGTACCGAGCGAGACTTGCTCGTACAGATGTTTAACATTCATCTCATCCGAGAGCCTTGGAGAGATCTCCCAACCGCCAAAGCACTGGGGCGGTTGATTGAAGAGATCGGCAATGCTTCCACCGATGCCGCGACGGACAAGCAGCTACGCTCACTGACAGGACTCTCGGTTGAAAGAATCAAGCAACTCAAATTCGCCCTGACGCTACCTGAGAAATGGCAGGATTATGTTGCTGCCGGCACTATTCCGTTAAACTGGTTTTGGGAACTCGACAAAAACGTAATTAGACCCCTCTCAACCGAACGCCCCAGCATTGTAGGAGACTTGGGAGAACAAAACATCGCCGAGGCATTTATAAAAAAACGCTTAGATGGCATTTCCGGAACTGACACAGTCTCGCTGCGCAAGGTGCGCCCTATAATAAAATTTGCCAAGGCAGATGCTGACGCAACTGGTGAAGAAAAGAGCCATTTGGACGACATTATTCGGTCGCTCGTTATTGATGAAAACTTCACAATCGAAGAGGCATACGAAGATACGGTTCAGATCACTGTCGAGACCGACAAGCTCGGCCGTCGAGCGGAAACGATGGTAGCGAATTTCCAGCGCTTACTAGGCAAGGCTTCTAATGAGGATGAGCTCGAGTACATTAAAGGAATTGGTCAAGATCTCATCAGCAAACTTAGCGATCTCTTTGAACACTACTAATACTAATCTCCGTGGATTCAATTGACTTCGAAGATTACGAGAGGCCGGTGTCATATGACTCGAAGGCAGTCGAAAGCTTTGCCGAACGCCTAGTCGCGAGTGGCCATTGGAAGAAAGGGGACACACTTGATTTGCAAGACGGTCTTCGGTGGCGTCCGGCTCTCGTCAGCTCTGATGGACAGAAGATCGCACATCTGCATTTCGCCGAGGAGCTTAGATCCTATGTAGTTAAACGAATTCAGGCCTCTCATTCAATTGGCCTCATCGTTCACATAGTCCTCCCACTGGCAGCACTTTATGACTCAGAAGTATTGGCTGTACTCGCTGATTCAGACGCGATTGTGCATGTCGTAGACAGTGATGTTGAGAAGGCAGAACACCATCTGGACGCGCTATCCAACGCCCAAGTCCCGATTAGCCCTGAAGCACGCAAGCATGTGGCTCTCGCCAACTGGCATCGAATGCGTGACGGCTCGAACAACGAAAAGGGAAAGCGGTTCGAACGATTTCTCGGTTTCCTGATCGATCAGACGCTTGGCTTGAAGGTTGTTGAGCGAAATTATCGTGGCGATACCGATGAGATTGACTTAGTGGCCCAAGTCGTACGCTACACCGGCACTACTAGCTGTTGGTTTCAAGAAGGTGTGCCATTCATTCTGATAGAGGCAAAAAATCGAACCGAGCCAACCTCCCAGTACATGGTCAGTAACCTCATTCGCCGCTTGCAGACCAAACGCGGCACGGCACGGGTTGGAATATTATTCACCACCTCTAAGTTCACAAACGATGCCACCATGGAGGTGTTGAAGATCGCTGAGGGAACACTCACAGTTACATTGGTCAAGCCCGAAGAGATCTTAGATTGGATTAATGCTGAAAATCCAGACTCTTATCTTGAAGATCTCGTACGTCGCGCCATGCTTCGTTGACCACTTCTATAAAACGACACGCCAACGTCGACCACCCCGTCAGCTGCCAGCCACCAAAGTGACCGAGGAATCAGCTTCGATTCATTCAGCTGAATTCCCCGGCCAAGCGGTTCCCATCTAGAACTGATTCATCCCGCCGTCCACGAACAGCTCGATTCCATCGTAAGCTTCCCCAGATCAGCGACAGGTAGGAAGTAGAACTTTCTGGCACATTGCCAGCCAGGAGGTTTGAGATGAAGAAGTCCCGATTCAGCGAGTCCCAGATTGTCGCGATCCTGAAGGAAGCGGATGCCGGTTTGCAGGTCAAGGAGGTCTGCCGCAAGCACGGCATCAGCTCGCCCACGTACTACAAGTGGAAGTCGAAGTACGGCGGGATGGAGGCATCGGACCTGCGCCGCGTGAAGGAGCTTGAGGCCGAGAACGCCCGGCTCAAGCGGATGTACGCGGATCTGGCACTCGAGAACACAGCGATGAAGGATGTCATCGCAAAAAAGCTCTAGGGCCGAGCGACAGACGCGAGGTCGCACGCTACATGACGGCCACTCACGACCTACCGGTCGCCGCGGCCTGCCGATGTGTGTCGCTCTCTCGGTCGGCCTACTACCGCGAACCTGATGATTGGACAGTGCGGGATGCCGAGATCATTGCCGTGCTGGCTGAACTGGTCGCCGAGCGGCCCAGTCGGGGATTCTGGAAGTGCTACAAGATCATCCGTCGCCGAGGCTATGACTGGAATCACAAACGGGTCTATCGCGTGTACACCGCCATGGGCTTGAATCGCCGGCGACCGGCCAAGCGACGCCTGCCCAAGCGTGAGCGCGTGGCGCTGTACATTCCACGGATGCCCGATACCGTGTGGTCTGTCGATTTCATGAGCGATGCGCTCTACGACGGAAAGCGATTTCGGACATTCAATGTCGTCGACGACTTCAATCGCGAGGCGTTGCATATCGAGATCGACACCTCACTCACCTCTGAGCGTCTGGTGCGCGTCTTTCAGCGCTTGAAGGCGGAACACGGCCTGCCGCAGGTCGTGCGGTGCGACAACGGGCCGGAGTTTCTGGGCGAGGCTTTCACCGCCTGGGCCAAACGGGCGGGCTTGGCGGTCCAGTACATCCAGCCCGGAAAGCCGAATCAGAACGCCTACGTGGAACGCTTCAACCGTACGTATCGCGAAGAGGTGCTGGACCAGCATCTGTTTGCCAGCTTGGACGATGTCCGCGACGCCACCTACTGGTGGATGATCGAATACAACGAGGAACGACCGCACGATGCGCTGGGCGACATGACCCCAGCAGAAGTTAGATCACTTGCTGCCAGAAACTCTACTTTTGAACTGTCGCCTTGACGGGGAAGCTTACGCTTGGCCGTCGCCGCCTGCTCACCTCCGCCGAACAGTTCGTCGAGACCGGTGGTTTCGGTGAGGCCGGGGCTCACGACGTTGACGCGGATTCTGCGTTCCTTCAGATCGAGGATCCAGCTTCGGGCGAAGTTGCGAACCGCGGCCTTCGACGCCGAGTAAACGCTGAAATTCTCGGTGCCCGCGGTGCCAGTCGTGGATGACGTGAGCACGATTGCAGCGCCATCACGTAACAGCGGCAGCGCCTTCTGAACGGTAAAGAGCACCCCTTTCACATTGGTATCGAACGTGCGCTGGTAGTGCTCCTCGCTGATCGCTCCGAGCGGCGCCAACTCGCCACCGCCCGCGTTGGCAAACAACACATCAATCTGACCGTGATGTTGCTGAACCGTGTCGTACAGACGGTCGAGGTCTTCCAGACTGCCCGTGTCCGCTCGAACCCCAACGACATTCCCGGGAATCTGCCGGATCGCGGCGTCCAGTGCTTCCTGCCGGCGTCCGGCGATGAAAACGGCTGCGCCATCCTGAGCAAATGCACGCGCGGTCGCCAGCCCGATTCCGCTCGTTCCGCCGGTGATCACGACAACCTTGTTTTCGAATTGACTCATTGTCCTTCTCCAAAACGTGGAGCAAGACAGCCCTGCTCCGTCCAATGACTTTATGTTCGGAACGCTAGAGGCTGTAGTGGGCAAAATTGGGTTGTATCGTTCTATACTTGGAACGATGAAGACGGATCTAAACGATTTCGCCTATTTCGCGGAAGTGGTTACTCACGGCGGGTTTGCAGCGGCCGCGCGCGCCTTGCGAGAACCCAAATCGAAGCTGAGCCGACGAATCGCCAACCTGGAACAGCGATTGGGGCTGCGATTGATCGAGCGAACGAGTCGTCGCTTTCATGTCACGGAAGTCGGTCGCGCCTTCTACGAGCGCTGTCTGACCATCCAGGCTGAAGCGGAGCAGGCCGAAGCCCTTGTCGCCCAGGCTCAATCGGAACCGAGCGGCCGCATCCGATTCAGCTGCCCATTGGGCATGGTGGACGTCATCTCCGGCCCCCTCCACGAGTTTCTGCGCCTGCACCCCAAAGTCAGCCTGCAACTTGTGGCAACGGACAGACCCGTTGATTTGATCGGGGAGCGGGTCGATCTCGCCTTGCGCGTCCGCGTCAATCTCACGAGCGACGCGGAGTTGACGATGCGCAGTCTTGGACGGTCCACGCGAATTCTCGTCGCGGCTCCATCCATTGCCCGTCAACTTCGCGACCCATGCGATCTGCTCGAAACCCCGATACTCGCGACCAGCGACACGGGCACTGAAACGCAGTGGTCGCTGGAAGCGAGCAAGGGACAGATCGAGACTCTTCAGTTGCAACCGCGACTGGCATGCAGCGACATGGGCGCCGTCAGAGACGCAGCCATTGCCGGATTAGGCGTGGCACTCCTGCCCTACCATGTCTGCATGCAGGCACTGACGTCCGGGCAACTGAGTCGGGCGCTCCCGGAATGGCGGAGCCAGCAAGGACTCGTGCATCTGATCTTCACCACTCGGCGCGGGCTGCTGCCGGCGGTTCGCGCCCTGATTGATCATCTGGCCGCAACGTTTCCCGGCGACATTCTCGATGAGCCATCTGCTGGCTGACGAACGCTCCCGGACCCTGCGGTTGATCGCTGGCATGTGGACTCACGCCAGCCCGAGCGATCAGGTCAACCGCGCTCCCGGCAAATCGCCTCCAGCCCTTCCCGATAGCTCGTCACACGAAACTCGGGAAACCGCTGCTTGAACTTGTCCGACACGAAGATGTTGTCCTGGGTGTAGCGCGGTAGCAGCTCGGCCGTGTCGCGAACCTGCTGGCTGAACCGCCCCGCCAGCCACAGCTGCCAGCGTTTCAGCACCGTGTAGCGGGGCTCGACTCCGAAGATGCCTGCCGCTAGTTCGATGAACTGCCGATAGGTCAGGCGGTTGTCGTCACAGGGCAGATGCCAGGTCTGGCCGTAGGCGTCCGGCGTGTTGCCGAGCAGGGCCATGGCGCGGCTGGCATCCGGGGTGTAGATCAGGCTGCGCAGGGTATCGTCCCGCAGAAAGACCTTGGCCTTCTTGCCGGCGGCCAGGCTGTCGATGACGATGCTGTTGGTGATGCTCTGGGTGATGCCCGGCCCGTAGAACTCCGGTGCCCGGCAGATCATCCCCTGCACCCGCTCCTGCTCCATGGCATCGAGCAGCGCCTGGGCGATGGCGCCGCGCACCTTCCCCTTGTCGCCGTTCGGTCGGAACGGGCTGTCCTCGGTCTGCGGCTCCGCGGTTTGCGG
>NZ_CAXFCL010000339.1:0-7377 GCF_964000955.1 uncultured Abyssibacter sp. | reverse complement strand
GGATTGATGTCAGCGAAACCGCGCGCTCCGTCTCCTTTTGCGCGCATGCCATTGACCACGATCGACCCCTGGTGGTTGAAGACACCTTGCAGGATGACCGCTTCGCGGAGAATCCGCTGGTGGTCGGGGAACCTCGCATACGGTTTTACGCCGGTTGTCCGCTCAAGGGGCCCGGCGGTTATCTGATCGGTACGCTGTGCGTCATCGATCCAAAACCCAGACGGTTCAGCGACCAGGACCGTGATGCCTTGCGCGTGCTCGGCGAGTTGGTGGAAGTCGAGTTGCGCGAGCCTCGACTGGCACCGATGACGCCCACCGTACTGGACGATCGATGGCAGCTCGCAAGACGGCGCTTAAAGACCCTGCGCGACCAGCTGTCCTACCCGGTCGCCGCAGCGCTGACCGGCGCGCTCGCTGCGATGATCGTGCTGGTCGCCGCCTGGCTGTGGGATAGCGAGCAGACGCATGCCAGTCAGGATCATGCGCGTCATGACGCCTTCCACAACGCCAGCCTAATGCTCGGCCGCCTGGAATCGGAACTGGCCGCGCGCCTGCACCTGGTCTATGCGCTCAGCGGTCAGGTGCATGCAGGCGTGACCTACGATGAATCCGCCTTCCAGAGTTTCGCAGCGCAGCTAGCTGGCCGTGTCCGGCATGTGGCGAGCTTACAGCTGGCGCCGGATGCCATCGTCACCCATGTCTGGCCCATCGCCGACCATCGGGCCGCGATCGGCCACGATCTGATGAGCGACCCCAGCCGCCGGCGAACGGCCCAACGGGCCATTGACTCGGAACAGGTCTGGGTCAGCGGCCCGGTGCCGCTGCTGCAGGGCGGCGAGGCGGTGATCGGTCGTCTACCTATTCTGCTGCCTCGCGAGGCTTCGAATCAGACAGACTTCTGGGGTTTCGCCAGCGTGCTGATCGATCTGGACGGGCTGCTCCGCGATGTGGGCTTTTTCGATACCGAAAGTGGGTTCGAATATGCTTTGCGTGCCGGGGATACAACCGAGGGCGTGCTTCCCAGCCTCTACGGTTCCACCCGCGCATTCACGGACAACAGCGTGACAATTCCGGTCGCGGTCCCCGGTGGCAACTGGACCTTGGGTGTGATTCCGCAGGGCGGCTGGCCCACGAGCTGGGCTGGGCGGCGGTTGTTCTGGGCGCTGGCACTGGTCGCGAGCGCATTGGCTGGGGTGGTTCTGCATGCCCTGCTGCGCCTGCCTGCACACACGCGCATGACCATCAAGCGCACCGTCAGCGACATGGAGTCCAGCCACGCACGTTTTCGCGATGCCATCCAGGCCCTGCCGGCCGGCTTCGTGATCTTTGACCGCGATGATCGGCTGAACATCTGCAATGACCGCTACCGCGAACTCTACGCCCGTGCCCGCCCGCGGTTGCAGATCGGCCGTCAGTTCGAGGACATCCTCGATTTCGCGATTTCCGCCGACCAGTTCGCAATCACCCAGGGCATGAATGCCAAGGCCAAAGGCGACTTCCGTGAGGTCATCCTGCAACGCCATCGCATGCCCAACTCGGCCTTTGATCAGCAACTCGCGGATGGCCGCTGGGTGCGTGTCGTGGAACAGCGGATGCGAGACGGCGGCACCGTGTCCTTTCACGTCGATGTATCCGACCAGAAGGCCAGCACGCGGGATCTGATCGACGCACGGCAAAAGGCCGAACAGACGAACCAGGCCAAGAGCACGTTCCTGGCCACGGTCAGCCACGAGGTCCGAACCCCGCTGAACGGAGTGATCGGACTGCTGAGTGTGCTCAGTGGCGATGCAGGCCTGAACGCTCAACAAACCAAGTATGTGCAGACCGCACACCAGTCCGCTCAGCACCTGCTGGGACTGCTCAACGAGATTCTCGATATCAGCAAGATGGAGGCCGACAAGCTGGAACTCGAAGCCTCCGACTGCCGGCTATCGACCATGGTCGACAGCGTGGTCGACCTGGTGCGCGCGCAGGCCGAAAGCAAGTCGCTGGATCTCAAGGTCCGGTGGGATGACGGACTGCGGTCCGCAATTGTCATCGCGGACGAGGCCCGCCTGCGTCAGATCGTGCTCAACCTCATGTCCAACGCGATCAAGTTCACGGACTGTGGTCAGGTCACGCTGCGTTTACGCGCCACCGGGGACATCGGGCGCAGCCTGCCCTTGCGCATCGAGGTGGAGGACACCGGGATCGGTTTTGATCCACGTCAGGCCGAACGTCTGTTCACACCCTTCGATCAGCTGGATGACAACGCCGCGCGCCGATTCGCCGGCACCGGTCTGGGCCTGGCGATCTGCAAGCGCCTGGTCGAACTGATGGGCGGAACCATCGGCGCCCATGGCGAACCCGGTAAGGGCGCCTGCTTTCATGTGGATGTGGCCTTTCCGGTTGCCCGAAACATGACCGACGACGCCCATCCGGCGGCGGCGACCCCGCGGCTGCCGGTGGATCTGGGCTGGCCAGCCGTGCGGGTTCTCCTGGCCGAAGACTCACCGACCAATCAGCTGGTGATTCGAGCGATGTTGCAGAACACCGGTTACCAGGTCGACGTGGTGAGCAACGGCCTGGAGGCGCTGGAAGCCCTGCAACGGCTGCCTTACGACCTCGTGCTGATGGATGTCTTCATGCCGGAAATGGACGGCGTCACCGCCACACGCAAGCTACGCGAACGCTTTGACCGTGACCGCCTGCCGGTTGTCGCCCTGACGGCCAACGCCATGCAGGGCGACGAAGAACGGTTCCTGGCTGCGGGCATGAACGAACACCTGACCAAACCCCTGGAACGCGCGGCGTTGCTGCGCGCTCTGCACCGATGGCTGGAACCGACTATGACCCCTTCCCCAGCCCCCAGCCAGCCTTCCGAGGAGCGACACAATGCTTGATCAGTCCATGCTCGACCAGCTGCGCCGTGATGTCGGCGAGGAGATGTTTCCTCTGATCATGTCGCAGTTCACCGCCGAGATCCGCGACAAGACCGAGCGGCTGGAACAGGCACATGCGCAAGCCGATCTGGCCGAGCTGGCCGAACTCGCACACAGCTTGAAGTCGTCAACCCGGACCGTGGGACTCAGCCACCTGGGCGAGCAGGCTAACGAGATCGAGGCGGGCGCCCGTGCGGGCGATGCCAACACCCTGGACCTGGCCCCTGGCTTTGTCGCGCAGTGCCGCGAAGGCGCACGGCAGCTCGACCTGCTGTCACAGGCGCAATAGGCCGAATTGCTCCGGCCCGGTCGTCCGAACGGGACGTGGGCTCGGGCCGGTATCGCGCGAAAGCAACACCACTCGCCTCGCCCAGAAATGCAAAACGTGGCTTCAGTTGAAGCCACGTTTTTTGGGTATCCGGAATACAGAGTGGGTTCGATGGCAGGGCCGAGTACGACATGTAACCTGTAAACCAGAATGGAATGTGGGAAATCCCTGTACGCGTGTCGTCTCGTAAACTGGAACACAGCGTGGAGTTCTGTCGCGTCAGCACTGAGAATGACGAAAACGGAGCAGGCCACACTGGCTGAAAAGACTGCCCATATCCCAGAAAAGACGATGCAGCCCCGACATGAAGTGCAAAGCCGTTGAGTTGTGAAGTCATGCAGTTCGCAGCGCCGCCCAGGTCGCATGGCATATCGGCATACACCTCGATTTGGTCACTCGATGCGGTCGAGAAAGCGACGCGCAGGGCGACCTGCGCCTTTAACGGAGGGTAATGCCCGAATCTTTCCTGCCATGTCGCGGAAGGGCGCCTAGCTAGCCACGGTTGGGGGTCTGTGCATGCTTCAGATCAAGGACTTCAATTCGATATCCGGATCACGCAACGCTTGCGCTTTGACCTCCCTGTGTTGGTAGACGAGTTTCTTACCCACCATGAAAGCCAAAGGCAGATTGACCGCGTCCACGGCAATGAGATGACCTTCGCGCAGATAGAACACCGCGAATGCCTCGTCCTCGGGCTTGCCACGTACTACCCGCTCATCATGAGCGTGGGACAACCCCACCATCTGCAGGCGCACGTCATACTGATTCGACCAGAACCAGGGTGCGGCATCGTAGGGCCTGTCCTCTCCCATCAGGGTCGCCGCCGCGGTACGGGCCTGATCGACCGCGTTGGCGACTGACTCCATCCGCTGCGTTTGTTCAAAGAAAAGATTTCTGTGGCGGGTGCAGTCACCGATTGCCAGGATATCGGGATCGTTAGTACGCGTATATTCGTCCACGAGAATACCGTCGTCACAAGGCAGGCCGGCGGCTTCGGCCAGAGCGGTTTCCGGTGCGATACCGACCGAAACGAGCACAAAATCGGCCGGCACGGTCGTGCCGTCGGCCAGTGTTACGCCGGCCACGTAGCCGTGGTTGCCGGCCTCGAAGCCGGTGACCGCCGTGTCCAGGCGCACATCCACTCCGGCACCTCGGTGCTTGGCATAAAAGAACGCGGAGATTTCCGGGCCTGTGACACGTTGCATGAGTCGCTCGGCGGCTTCCAGCACCGTGACCTTGAGGCCTGCCTTGACGGCGATGGCGGCCACCTCCAGGCCGATGTAGCCGCCGCCAATGATGACCAAACATTTTCCCGGGACGAATTGTTCACGAAGGGCATCCGAGTCAGCCATGTCGTGCAGATAATGAAGGCCTTTCAAGTCGGCCCCTTGCGCGTTCAGGTGTCGAACACGAGACCCCGTGGCCAGGACGAGTTGACCGTATTTCAACGTACTCTGGTCCGATAGCGTGATGTTCTTGTTGTCCCGGTCTATGTGCTCGGCGCGCTCCCCGAGCCGAAGCTGGTAGCCCGCGTCGTCGTACACCGAACGCGGCTTTAGGTACAGAGACTCCTGATCAATCTCTCCTGCCAGATAATTCTTGGACAGAGGTGGTCGCTGGTAGGGCGGATGGGACTCCTCGCCCACCAAAACCACCTCCTGTTGATATTTCTGTTGCAGCAAGGTTGTCAGGAGCGCGCCTGCCGCGTGCCCGCCTCCAACGATGACTGTCGCATCTTGGCGTCTGTTCGCCATAGCCTCTCTCTTTGACTGTTCCTGGGGATTGGATCGTTCAGGCCTCGAATTGCCAATCGGGACGAGCACAAGGTCGCGGCGCCTGGTGTGGTGCTGTCAACCGCGCCCACTGTTACAACACACGCGGCGCTCAGCCGCCACTGGCCTCCGCATCCTCGAGCAGCATCGCCGCGCCCTTCTCGCCGATCATGGTCGCCGGCTGATTGGTGTTGCCTCCGACCAGCGTCGGCATGATGGAGGCATCGACCACCCGCAGGCGTTGCAGACCATGCACGCGCAGACGCGGATCGACCACCGCCATCGGATCGACGCCCATCTTGCAGGTGCCGACAGGGTGATACGCCGACTCCCCGCTGCGCCGCGCCCAGTCGGCGAGGTCGTCGTCGTTCTGCAGTGCCGGCCCCGGCGACATCTCGACCTCGTGGTGCGGGGCGAAAGCCGGCTGCGCCAGAATGCTGCGCACCAGGCGCCCCCCGCGCACGAGCCGCTCGACGTCGGCGGACTCGGCCATGTAGTTGGGATCGATCAGCGGCGCCGCGAACGGATCTGCACTGTGCAGGCCGACGCGGCCGCGCGACGATGGCCTGAGCCCGTAGATCATCACCGCATAGCCGTAGCCACTCATCGCGGTCTTCAGGTCCCGCCCGTGGTCGGCGTACAGCATGGGTGCGAAGTGAAGTTGCAGATCGGGTATCGGCTCCCCCGGCCGGGACCGGATGAACCCACCGGCCTCGGCGCCGTTGCTCGACAGCACACCGCGGCGGCCGCTCACGTACTGCAGCAGCGCCCACAGGCCCTTGAGCCAGTAGCTCGGATGCATTGAGATGCTCTGGCGGCTGCGTGCTTTGACACGCACGAACACGTCGACATGGTCCTGGAGATTCTGTCCCACGCCTTCCAGCCCGTGACGCAGCTCGATGCCGTGCCGGGCCAATTCCTCGCGTGGGCCGATTCCGGACAGCATCAGCAGCTGCGGCGTGTTGAACGCGCCACCGCAGAGCACAACTTCGCGCTTGGCGCGGACCTGCGCCAGCCCCGCCGGGTCCCGATACTCGACCCCGGTAGCGCGGGTGCCTTCGAGCAGCACACGGGTAACGTGGGCGCTGCTGCGGACAGTCAGGTTGGAACGGCCCGCTGCGGGTTCGAGATAAGCGCGCGCATTGCTGCAGCGCGCGCCGTCCTTCTGGTACGCGTAGTAAAAACCCACGCCTTCCTGCTCATGACCGTTGAAATCCGGATTGCGTCGGTACCCCGCCTGCGCCGCCGCGCCGACGAATGCCGTGCTCAACGGATTGGTATAGCGTCTCTCGGCCACATTGAGCGGACCACCCTGGCCATGGAAGGCTGCCTCATCCGGGGTCACCTTCGGCTCGAAATGTTCTGACCTGCGGAAATACGGCAGCACGTCGGCGTACGACCAACCCTCGCAACCCAGCCGTGCCCACTCGTCGTAGTCCCAGGCATGGCCACGGATGTACACCTGCGCGTTCATGCCGCTGGACCCCCCGAGCATCTTGCCGCGCGGCTGGAACAACGCACGGTCGTGCATGTGCCGCTGCGGTTCAGTATTGAACTGCCAGTTGTAGCGACGGCTGAACATCAGCTGCAGAAAGCCCAGCGGCATGTTCACGAAAGGATTGCGGCGACTCTCCGGACCGGCTTCGAGCAGCAGCACCGAATGGCGGCCGCTCTCGGAGAGGCGGTTGGCGACGGCGCATCCGGCCGAGCCGCCACCAACCACCACATAATCGAATGGTCCGGACGCCATACTGGTTTACACCACACCTCTACCTTTGGGCGTCAGCTTGACCATCAGCTTGGAATAGCCTCGCACGAAGTTCGACTGAACCCGCTCGGGCTCGCCAATGACTTCGATGTTGTCAAAGCGCTTGAGCAGTTCTTCCCATAGGATGCGCAACTGCAATTCGGCCAGACGGTTACCCATGCAACGGTGGATTCCATAGCCAAACGAAATATGGTTGCGCGCGTTCTTACGGTCGATAATCAGATCATCAGGGTTTTCAAATTTGCGTTCGTCCCGGTTGCCCGAGGCGTACCACATCAATACGCGATCGCCTTTTTTTATGGTTTGGCCACGCAATTCAACATCTTGCGTGGCAACGCGGCGCATATTGGCCAGCGGAGTCTGCCAGCGGATGATTTCCGAAACCATGTTGGGAATCAGCTCCGGGTTGGCCTTGAGCTTGGCGAATTCCTCGGGGAATTGATTCAGGGCGAGCACCCCGCCGCTCATTGAGTTACGCGTGGTGTCATTGCCACCGACGATAAGCAGCGTCAAATTCCCGATAAACTCCATCGGACGATTGATCAAGTCCTTGGTATCGTCGCTGCTCTGCAACAGGCTGATCAGATC
>NZ_CAXFCL010000338.1:0-15673 GCF_964000955.1 uncultured Abyssibacter sp. | reverse complement strand
TCCTTGTACAGACGTGCGAGGTGATGCTGCGCATCCACGAAGCCGCGCTTGGCCAGCGGCAGCAGGTTCTTCTCGGCCTGATCCAGACGCCCGGCCTCCAGGGCCTGCACGCCCCGGCTGATGTCCGGCAGCACCGCGCCCTGAGCCGCCAGCGGCAGACACAGGGCAAGCGTGGCGATCCATCTACACATCGGATTCGGCCTCGCTCGCGACCGCCGACGGGATCGCATCCGTGGAGAAATCACCCAGGCGCGGCATGAAGCTCGGGGTCATCATCGACACCTCGGCCGGGCGGTTGATGAAGTCCACCGGCAGCGCGCGCTTCGGCTTGATGACCACCTCGAGCACGGAGCCGGACACATCGGCGTTGCCGTGGCCGATCCGGACGATCTCGCCCGGAATCGAACCATCGGTCCCGGCGACGGCCACGCGGACCTCACGACCCGGCTTCAGCTCGTTGAGACGCTTGTAACCAAAGCGGGCGATGATCAGCGGCTCACGTTCCATGTCGACGAGCTGGAAAACCTCCTGCCCCTTGCCGACGAACTGCCCGTTGCCGACCAGCATCCGCTGCACCCGGCAGTTGCAGGGGCTGGTGACCGTGCCCTTGATGGTGTCTTCCAGCAGGTCGTTCAGGCGCTGGGTGCTGAGGTTGGCCGCCATCGCCTCGCTGCGGACGATTTCCAGCATCGGCGTCTCGAACGTGCCCAGCGGCGCGCCCTTCTCGACCCGGCTGCCTTCCTCGACCAGGCTGCGGAAGGTGCCCTCCCGCGGCATGGTGACCGGGAAACTGGCGCCCTCGACGGTGGCCACCGACGAGCTGGTCACGAAGGCCAGCCCGTACAGCTCGGAGGCCACATAGCCGAGCGCGATGACGCCGATGGCGAAGCTGGCGGCGGTGCCGAGCCAGGCACGGAACTGGCTGCGCGGCTCGCCCCGCGCGCTTTTCGCCTTGCGCGGGTTGGTAAAGTTGTCGCGGTTCATGGTGTGCAGCACATCGCCGGCATCCACCACTTCGCCGCTGACATAGGCGGTGATCAACTGCCGCAGCGAGACGATCGCCGTGCGGTCGAGATCATCGAACTCGGCGCAGCAGTGACCATCCTCCTCGCGCAGCACGATCATCTTCACGGGAATGGTGATGCCGATGCCTTCCAGGCTCACGGACACCGATCCCTGCAGGCGTTCGCCGGACGCATAGTCATGCCCTTCCGGCTGAAAGGCGATACCGCCGACCGACAGGTCCCGGACCGTGTGCTTGCGAATGCTGCCGTCCTCCAGCCTGACGCGGAGCACCGCGGGCAGACGGACACGCACGTACTGACGCTGCGTCTCGGACTCGTGGACGACGTCGGGAGAAATTTTCGAGGTCATGGTCGTGTTCCTTGATGCTTGCCGTCAGACGACAAAGAAGACAAAGGCCAGGAAAATGCTGGCGGCCGACGTCGTCATGACGCGTGAGGACCAGCGGTTGAAGGCCACCTGAAAACGTCCAAGCTCACGAACGAGCTTGGTGTCCTGGCGAGTCCAGGACTGTTGGTCCAGCCGGTTGAAGACGTAGATCTTCACCAGCGAACCGACGATCTGTGAGTAGTAGAGAAGGATCGGGAACATGGGCCCGACACCGTGGCCGGTGAAGCGCAAGACGATGGTCACCGCCAGTCGCGTCAGCCCGATCCACAGCGCATAGCCGAGGAAGATCGCCCACCCGTAGTACATGGCGCCGACGATCGACACGGCGAGACCGAACAGGCTCGTCCACATCGAGATGCGCTGATCCCACAACACGTAGTAGGTGAACCAGCCCAGCCGGCGCGGTCCCAGCTTGGTCGCGCGCGAGTTCTGCCGCAGCGAGTTGCCGTACCAGCGAAACATCAGCTTGCGGCTGGCGCGCCAGAACGACTTGTCCGGCGGATGCTCCACGGTGTGGATGGCCGCATCCGGCGTGTAGTAGGTGTCGTAGCCCTGCCGGATCAGGCTGAACCAGCTCGACTTGTCGTCACCGGTCAGGAAGGTGAACCGGCCCAGGCGCCAGTGATCCAGCGCGTCGGCCTGCACATCCTCGATGAACTCGGGCGAGGTGATGATCGATGCGCGGAACACGGACATCCGCCCGGTCAGCGTCAGCACGCGCTTGGACAGCGCCATGGAGCACATGTACATGTGCCGCTGGGCGAAGCGCAGCCGATGCCATTCCCGCATCGTCTTGGAACCTTCGACGCTGCAGAACTCGTTGGTCGTCAGCGCGCCAACGTTGGGGAACAGCTTGAAGTACGGCGCGGTCTTGCGAACGATCCCCTCGTCGATGACGGTGTCACCGTCGATGACGGCCGCAACCGCATCGGGCGGTGGGGCGCAGCGGGAGATCGCCCGGAAACCGTTGGCCAGGCCGTCGCGCTTGCCGGTGCCGGGAATCCGGACGATCCGCAACTCGGTCAGACCCTTGGGGTCCACCCGACGATGCAGATCGCGAATCAGCGACTCGTCGCAGTATTCGACGATGGACGCCACCACCGTCGCCGGGATGCCGCAGTTCACCGCCTCGCGAAACGCGGCCATGTAGACCTGCGCGGTGGTCTTGGGCTCGATGCGGAAGCTCGTGACCAGCAGATACACGTGACTGGGCATCGCCGCCTCGCCCATGGCGAGAATCGTCCGGCGGGCCTTCGGGTAGGCCACATGCGTGAACCACATCGCCCGCAGAAAGTGGTAGATGCCCAGCGAATACCGCCACAACCCCACGGCGCCGAGAATCAGGATGAACTCGGAACTCGCCGGATCGAAGTGCGTCTGCGGGAGCATCCCCGCCAGCAGCATCAACGCCGCGATGTACGTGGACCACCCCAGGATGTCCTTGAAACTCATCGGAATTCCCCGGATTTGAACGCGGGCCGGCGACATCGCCGGCCCGCATCCATCCGCTGCTACCAGCAGATGCCCTGACGGGCGTGGTTGGAGGTGTGCGTCATCAGGCCGACCAGGTCGACGGCCTTCTTGTCCTGCGGCAGGCGCTCGAAGGCATCGACGATCAGGCGGTCACGGTTGCCCAGCACCATCAGGTTGGCGCCACCGATCACCTCGTCGATGTCGGACCGCAGCAGCGACGACACATGGGGAATCTTCTTGTTGATGTAGTCGCGATTCGCACCGTGGACACGGGCGTAGTCGACGTTGCGATCGTAGATCGTCAGGTCGAAACCCTTGCCGATCAGCGATTCGGCCAGCGTGACCATGGGCGACTCGCGCAGATCATCGGTATCGGCCTTGAAGCTCAGGCCCAGCATGCCGACACGACGCTCGCCGAAGGACTCGATGATCTCCATCGCGCGATCGACCTGCTGCTGGTTGCTGCGCATGATGCCGGCGATCATCGGGTGCTCGACATCCAGGCGTCCGGCGCGGTGGGTCAGCGCACGCACGTCCTTGGGCAGGCAGGAGCCGCCGAAGGCGAAACCGGGCTTCATGTAGTAATCGGAGATGTTCAGCTTGCGGTCCATGCAGACCACTTCCATCACATCGCGACCGTCAATGCCCATGCTCTTGGCGATGTTGCCGATCTCGTTGGCGAACGTGACCTTGGCCGCATGCCAGGTGTTGCAGGTGTACTTGACCATTTCCGCCACCTCGATGGGCTTGCGGATGATCGGCGCCGGCAGCGATTCGTAGAGCTTGTAGAGCTGATCCCCGGACCAGGCGTCCAGCTCACCGATCACGGTCATCGGTGGCTCGCGGTAGTCCTTGATCGCGGTGCTCTCGCGCAGGAATTCGGGGTTCACGCCAACACCGAAGTCCTCGCCGGCGCGCTTGCCGCTCGCCGATTCGATGGTGGGGATGACGATCTGGCGCGTCGTACCCGGCAGCACGGTGCTGCGGACGACGACCGTGTGCGGGCCGTTCTTGTGCTTGAGCGCCCGGCCGATGTTCTCGGCGACCGAACGCACGAAGCGCATGTCCAGATCACCATTGCGCTGGCTTGGCGTCCCGACGCAGATCATCGACAAGTCGGTATCGCGGACCGCGGCCTCGGCGTCGGTGGTCGCACGCAGGCGACCCGATTCGACCTGCGCCCTGATCAGATCGGCCAGGCCCGGCTCGACGATCGGCGACTGGCCGCTGTTGATCTGATCGACCTTGGCATCGGACACATCCACACCGATGACCTCGTGACCGTCTTCCGCAAAACAAGCGGAGCAGACGGCCCCGACATAACCCATTCCGAAAATACTGATACGCACGGCACTCTCCTAAAGAAGGCAAACATCCAGGTCCCTCCCCTTCAATCGAGAGTCGATTGCCACGTTCCCGCTCGCCAGCCGACTGGCTGACTTGAGGGTACGGTGGCAACCGCAGTGCCAATTTCGTTTTGGCCTTGATTTTCAATCGCTTGCGGACGCCGGCCTCGCGCCTTTGCTGCAATGCACGCGGAAATCGCGGAAAACTGTCGCTGGTGGGCTACACCGCCCACCGACTGAGCTCGGCGAGGCGTTGTTTATCAGTCGTTTCCGACTGTCTCTCCAGCGCGACAGTTGTTCATTGCCAAGTGAACATATGTTGTCCAAAGCAAGCGGCGCGCTTACGAAAAAGCCCGGGTCACCCCGGGCTTTTTCTGCGCGAATAGATCAGTGCTTCCCTAGCTGCCCGGTTCCTCGCATTCCTTGACGTAGTCCACGCCGATGAACTCCATCAGCTCGCAGTACGTCGTGGGCAGGTCACCAAGACCGGGCAATGCGATGGCATTGGCGGTCATGGGCGCGAACAGGCAGGTGGCGAACAGCGCCGCCAGGCTGAGCTTCTTCATACGGTCCCTCGTGACGGGCGGCGCATGGCCGCCCCGTTAGCCAAGTCCCGGCGCCGGGCCGGGGTCCGGCACCTCGCCGGACACCGCTGTGGGAAGCAATTCCAGTGCCCAGTCCGGCGATGTCAGTCGGTCAGGACCGCATCGATACGCTCCCAGGGCACGAGCTTGAAGTTCTGCGGCGCATCCGGCATCAGATTGCGGCCGTCCTGCACCACCAGCAACCCGGCCGGAAAATGCGGCGGCAACGGCGTCGAGACCACTTCAAGACCATCCGTCTCCGAGGCGCCATCAATGCCCGCCTGGGCGTTCAGGCCAATCCGGAAGCGTCCCCGCAGGCGATACGGTGGTTGCGCGTCGTAGACCACGTAGCTGTCGTTGCCCTGGCTGGACACGACCAGCAGCGTCGCGTCCTCCGCATGGTGCAACGCAAGTCCCTCGATGTCGGCCACGAGCTCCCCGCCCACCGTCTTGATCCGCGTTGGGGCGGGATCGTCCTGCGGATCGGCACCCACGATCCAGATGCCGCCGTCCTCCTCACCCATGTACAGCACGCCGCGCGCGTCGTCGGCCACGCAGCCTTCCGGCTGGGACGGCAGCACGATGCTGCGCAGATGGGTGGCGGTGACGGACTCGCCGACGAGCGCCAGGCGGTACTGCTGCACGCGCCCGTCCTTGTCGTTGGCGAACACGTGGGTGTCACCCGACGGGGCCTGGTACATGCACAGGCCGTAGATGTCCGGCATGTCGGTGACCTGATTCCCGAGATACCGCAGACGCCGCCGCTCGCCATCGATCGCGAAGAACGCCAGCGAGTGATCATCCCGCTTGGTCGCCACCGCCAGATCCAGCCCGGCCGCCCCGACCCGATAGCGCAGATCCACGTTGTTGACCGGACCGACCGCCAGGTTCTGCAAACGCTCGCCGGTCAGCGAATACACCTCCAACCCCGCCTGCTTGTTCGTCCCCAGCACCAGACTCAGGGACGGATCCTCGGGATGAATCCACACCGCGGGGTCATCCGCGGCGTCCCCGACCTCGGCCACCGGCGCGGTCTCCACCGAGGGCATGACCACCGGGATACGGGCGAACGACTGCGTGGGAGGCGTCCACGCGACCTGTCCGACGGCATAGCCATCCCGCGCGTCGTCGTACACCCCGAATCGCAGCAGACCAGCCGCGGTATCGGACAGCGCGGACACGCGCTCCGGCACCACATCGTCCGGAAGCCGGATCACCGAGTCGCGCAGGTAACCGCCTTCGCCATGACGATAGACGCGCAGCTCATGCGCCTCGGCATCGGCGATCACCACCCCGCCGGGGATGGCGGCGATGCCGGTGATACTCCGCGCCAACGAGCCAAACGGCTGCAACAAATCCACCGGAGTGCGCTGGATCGGTGATTCCGGGTCGGCGTCGTAGGCCCAGGCGCCGACATCGGGTTCGATCACATAGAGCAACCCCCGCTCATCGTCGACGCTGCAGTCCTCCGCGCCCGGCGGGATCGCCAGGCGCCGGATCATCGTCGGCTCCGATCGCCAACCCTGCGCCGTGCCCAGCAACCACTGTCGGGCTTCGCCGGCACCGTGCAGCGTGAACAGCTGGAGCTGGTCCTGATGGTCGACATGCAGGCAAAGACCTTCCAGCTCCGCGCCCTGCGTCGGCACGCGCAGGCGGGGTTCCAGCCCGGTGCCCGCTCCGTTGCCGCGGAAGATCACCACATCGCCGCTTTGATCATCGGCGCTGGCGAACACGGGCTGCTCGGTGCCCGGCGCGCCCCAGCGTCGCGCCTGGGCCGACTCGAAGGCGCCTTCGGCCCGGCTCAGCGCAGCACCGTCCTCGGAGAGCAGCAGCAAGCCGTAGCGCTCGCTGGCCAGCAGATGCGTCGCGCCGTAACCGGGCCCGAGCACCTGCATGGCGCTGCCGCTCAGTGGACCCGAGGAGCGATCCAGTGCCGGCTCGACCGCGGACAGTGCCGCCGCCGGCGTGTCAACGACGGTCGGCCCGACCGCGCAGCCACCCAGGGCGAACCCGGCCAGCAACCACGGCGCCGTCCTTGCGGGCGCGTTCCATACAGTCCGTCTCACGACGTCGTTCCTTTGTCGATTCATCAGAAGTTGGTGAAGATCAGGCCGAGCTTATAGGTCGGACCGTATTCCTCGTGCTGCGCGTTGAAGCGGTTGCGGTTGGTGTAGGCGTAGAGCGGCTCGTCATTGAGATTCAGCGCCTGGAACTCCAGCTGCAGATCCGGGGTGATGAAGAAGCGACCGGTCAGGTCGATCTGCGTGTGATCGTCCTGGTAGATGTCCAGCGAATCATCGGTGATGTCCGTCACCTCCAGCAGGTACGACGACTTGTAGTTGGCCGCCAGGCGCACCCGGAACCGGGGCTGCTCGTAGCCGATGGCCAGATTCGCCGACGTGTCCGACTGGCTGGGCAGCGGGATGTCACGCCGCAGCAGCTCGCCGTCGTCGCTGCCGGCGATCTCCGCCTCGGAGTCGCTGAGCGTCAGGTTGGCGTTGAGCAGGAAGCCCCCGCCGAACTGCTGGATATAGGCCAGTTCCACCCCGTAGACCGTCGCTTCCTCGCCGTTCTGGGCGATGATGGCCTCGTCGAATGTGGCGCCGCCGAAACTGGTGAACCCGGGGGTTCCGGCGAGGTTGGTCGTGTAGATGAAATCATCCAGCGACTTGTAGAACGCATAGGCGGACAGGGCGCTGGCGCGACCGATGTACCACTCGACGCCCAGATCGAAGTTCGCCGCGGTCGTGGCCTCCAGATCCGGGTTGCCGAATTCCGCCTCGATTTCGCCGTCATCCTCCTCGAGAATCGCCCCTGGTCGGGCCTGTTCGAACGACGGGCGCACCAGTGAATTGGACCAGGCCGCGCGAAACTGCAGTCGTTCACTCGCGCGATAGCGGGCGTGCAGCGACGGCAGCCAGTGGTCGTAATCGTTGTCCACCGCCACCGGCACCAGACCGTCGGCGCCGAGACCATCCTCCAGCCGCGTGCCCCGGCCCGAGAAGTCGGTGCCCTCGTAGCGCACGCCACCCAGCACGTGCCAGCTGTCGATATCCAGAGACAGCATCGTGTAGGCCGCCTGGATGTCCTCATCGATGCTGTAGTCGTTCACCTGTGACTCGTTCTCGTCCAGATAGTCCGCCAGCACGATGCGACCGTCGCGAACCAGGTCATCCAGCGCGCTGCTGCTGATGCCAGGACCAAAGCGGCCCAGTTCGTAGTCGACCTCGCCGGTCGCGAAACCGGCCAGACTCAACTCCGCGTCGCTGAAGCCGGCATCGTCGAAGTCCTCCAGCACCCAGACGGTCTCCGCCGCGGTCTTCTCGCGCTGGCTGACTTTCAGACCGGAGGTCCAGGTCGCGGGAAAGCTCGCAAGAAAGAACTCGCGACTGAGATCGATCCGGACGCTGCGATCCTCGTCCTCGGTGTAGGTCTCGGCCAGCTCGATCTCGTCCAGCGCGTATTCGCCGGGGTCGTGAATGTCGTTGGCCGAACGCGGCTGGGGCAGACGCGTGTCGTCGAAGCCCACCGCTTCGAACTCACCCTCGAACACCGCACCGTCGATGTTGAACGGCGTGTCCTCGGAGGCCTTACTGAGCGCGGCCTGATAGCTCAGGGCCCAGTCATTCCATTCGTTCTCCCCACCCAGGACGAAGGACTGCACCTCAAGGGTTTCCGTCCGCTTCTTGAACTCGCGCTCGATCTCGGCGAACGGCGCGGTCTCCCCCGCCATGATCTCGGTGCCATCCAGTTCGGTGCCGCCTTCCCCGTCATCGACCTCCTCGGCGAACGCAATCACGTTGGCCAGGCGGGTCTCGGTGTCCTCGAAACCCGTGTTCAGATAGCGGGCGTAGTAGCTGTGCCCGTTCGGCGTCCGGTAGTCCAGGTTCAGCGTGAACCCGGTGCGCTCGCGGGTCAGCGTGTAGTCACGCTGCTCGAACTCGCCGAGGCTGCCGACGCCGTCATCGAAGTCCCAGTTGTCCTGCGCCTCGGCATTGTCCGAGCCGAAGTCGCGGTCCTCGTAACTCAGACCGCCGGCGATCCCCAGTTCATGCCCGCCGCCCAGATGGAAGATGTCGCTGCCCGACAGCGCCAGCTTCGGGCTGGTTTCGTCGGTGTGCCGGTCCAGACTGCCCACGGCGAGAATCCGGTGATAACGCCCCGGACGATCGAAGGCGGACAACGGCTTGATGTCGATGGAACCACCGAGCGAGTCGGCATCCTGGTTCGGCGTCAGTGTCTTGGAGACTTCCAGCGACTCGAGCAGCTCGGTCGGCACGACGTCCAGCGCCACCGCGCGGGTGCCGGACTCCGGCGAAGGCAGCTTGGCGCCGTTGACCGTGACGGAGTTCAGCTCCGGGCCCAGCCCGCGAATGCGAACGAACCGCCCTTCACCCTGGTCGCGCTCGATCGACACGCCCGGCAGTCGTTGCAGGGCCTCCGACGCGTTCGTGTCCGGAAAGTCGCCGATGGCATCGGCATTCACGATGGAGCGAATGTTCTCCGCCGCCCGCTGCCGGGCCAGCGCCTCGTTGATGGCGGCGGCTTCGCCGACCACCGTCATCGGCTCCAGCTCGGCAACGTCGCGGGTCAGCGCGATGTCCGTGGTCGCGGTCCGGTCGTCCACGATCGTGACGGTCTGCGAGGCGGGTTCCAGACCCAGGTAGCGCACCTGTAGCGCGTAGTCGCCGGCCGGCAACCCGGACAGCGAGAACCGACCGCTCCGGTCGGTGGTCACCTCGCGCCCCAGGGCTTCGATCCGGACGGACGCTCCCTGGACGGCGATCGCGCGCTCGTCACGTGCATCCATCTGCGTGACCACGCCGGTGAGCCGCCCGTCGGCCCAGGCCGAGGTACAGAGCCCGGACAGCATCAGCAGCGCGACCATGCGCCCCGCGTGCAACCGCCCGGGCACGAAGGCCCGCCCCTGATCCAGCGTCTTAGTCATGTGCGTACCCGTCTTTGGAATGACCGCGGCTCAGCCCGCGGCCCGGTACGCTCGGGAAGCAATGTTGCGGTTTCGTAACAGCCCGCCGCCGGGCGTGCGAAACCATGCCCGGCGGCGCCATCGGCCGGCGCAGGTTGAGCCGATTTGACCCTTGCCACAGGGCCACAACGCACGCGATAACCTGCGCGCAACTCGATAAATCAAGCAGTTGCGGACGAACTCCCCGCCGTCATGGTCCGGTCATCGGATTCCGGCAGGCTGGTCATGAGCCCGATTGACCGGATGGATGGTTCGCCTGCTCCCGTCTCCGTCATTCCGCGGCCAGGAGGTGCCTGTCCACCCATGAAACAACTGCAACTTCTGCGTCTGCACATCCGCAAGCTGCTGCTGGGAATCGCGGTGCTGGTCGCGCTGTGCGCTTTCAACATCGCGGTCGGCGAGCTCAAGCCGCGGGCGGACTGGAACGCCGTCGACCTGCTGGGAGAGGGAGGGACCACCCTGATCATCGCGATCTGGGCGCTGCTAATCCTCGCCAGCAGACCCGCCGGGCGCGTCACCACCCTGCTCTACGCCGGTCTGCTGACCATGTTCGCCGGCTGCTTTCAGGACTTCACGGACGAGCTGGTGCGCATGCCCGCCACGGTCGCCGTCTGGCACGACTGGCTGGAGTCGATGCTGATGCTCGCCGGCATGGTCACGCTGACCGTCGGCATCTTTCTGCTCCATCGCGAACAGCTGGTCATCATCAACCAGCTGAGCCGGCGTGAGCGCATTTTTCGTGAGCATGACCGGGTCGACCGGATCACCCAGCTCGGCGACGCGGGCTACCTGCGCAAGCAATTGCAGATCGAGCTCGCGCAGTGCAACGCCACCGGGCGCGGCTTCGCCGTGCTGCTGGTCGACATCGACCGATTCTCCGGTTTCAACCGCGAGCATGGCCACGGCGAGGGCAACCGGATGCTCAGGGAGATCGGCGAACTGATGCTGATGAACCTGCGGCCGGCCGACCTGCTCTGCCGCTACGCCGGCGACCGCTTCGCGGTGCTGATGCCCGGCGCCAACGAGCACATCGCGGGCGAGATCGCATCGCAGCTGACCACCATCGTCGAGCACTTTTCGTTCAAGACCACGGTCGATGGCTCGACGGTACGCAACACGGTCAGCATCGGCGCCGCGGTATCCCAGGGCGAGACCAGCGACGACTTGCTGGCGCGGGCCACCGATGCGCTGGAACAGGTCAAGCGATCCCGCCCGGGACGCTGGCAACTCGCCGCCTGAACCACGCCGCAGTCTGCACCATGGGGCGAAGCTGGTTCGAACGCGATGACCCGCTGATCGACGCAACCCATGCGCCGGCGATTCTGCTCGACCTCGCGCGGGATCAAGGGCTCGCCGCGCAGCGCCTGCTTGGCGGCACACGGCTCGAACCCGATGCCTTCGAGTCGGCGGGAACCAGGTTGAGCGCCGCGCAATGGCTGCAGCTGGTGGAGCAGGCGGATCAGGCCCTGCCCGGCCACGATCTCGCCTTTCTGTTTGGCCATCGCCTGTTTCCCGGCAATCAGAGCGAGGTCGCCACCGCCTGGGTCAACGCCGGCAGTCTGCGTCAGGCACTGGCAGTGCTCCAGCAGGCGGAAATCCTCGCCAGTCCGATGCTGGCCCCCCGGTTGCGGACCACGGACGCCGGCGTCGAAGTGCAATGGGAGGATCGCATCGGCTGTGGTCACGCTCGCAGGTTCATGCTGGAAGCCTGGTGCACGGCGCTGACGTCACTGGTCAACTGGCTGAGCGACCGACGTCTGGACTGGAGCTACCGGTTCCGCCACCGCCGGCCGGCCTATGTCGAACAGTACGAGGTGCACCTGGGGTCCCGGCTGGAGTTCGATGCCGGCTGCGACGCGATGACCATTGGCCAGGACATGCTGGATCAGGCGTGGCCCCGGCACAACGAATCCGGCCACCGGCAGGCCATGCAGATGCTGGCGGCACGGTTGCGAGCGCAGCCGCACCGGGATGGCTTTCTGGAAATGCTCGCGGCGGAACTGAAACGACAGATTCGCAGGCCACCGACGCTGGAGCAGATGGCCGCCCATCTGCACATGAGTCCGGCGACCCTCAAGCGCAAGCTGCGATTACATCAGAGCAGCTACCAGCGACTGGTCGATGCGGTACGCCGGGATGCCTGTGAACGCCTGATCCGTGACCGCGGTTTCAGCAACGAGCAGGCGGCCACGTACCTGAACTTCACCGATCTCACCAACTTTCGTCGCAGCTTCAAGCGCTGGACCGGGATGACGCCATCGGAATTCCGGCGCGGGTTCACGGCCGACACGCCGGGCGGCTGACTCAACCGCCGGACGGGCGCTCCATCGATGCCGCATCCGGATTCCCGTCCAGCATGGACGGCGTAACCGACAGCCCGCTGGTGCTCTCGATCCAGCTGGTGTCGAGTTCGAGATATTCCTCGTTCTTGCGGGCCAGCGTCCGCAGCCTCGTGGGGTCGAGAATCCGCGCGTTGCCCCGCCTGATGTCGACCACGCTCATCTCGCGCAGACGACGAATCACCCGCGAGATGTGGACCGATGTCAGCCCCAGCGCATCGGCCAGTTGCTGCTGGGTCAGCGGCATCTGGATGTCGCGTTCGCCCATCGAGCAGGAATCCTTGAGGCGATCCTGGATCTCCAGGAGGAAATGGCAGACACGCGCCAGCGCGTCACGACGACCCAGATCGAAGATGCGCTCCGACAGAATCGCCTCGCGCCGCATCGCGATCAGCACGAACACGCCGGACAGGCGCGGCGCATCCCGGAACATCGCGTTCAGGCGCCGGCGCGGAAACGGACAGACGGTGACCGATGTGACCGCGCGCAGCGTGGACAGCCGCCGGGCGAATGCCACCTCCCGCGTGCCGATGATGTCGCCGGGCAGATGAACATCAATGATCTGGCACTGCCCGGTGTCAGCCGCGATTTCGCTGATGCACCAGCCGCTGGAAACGACGAACAACTGGTCGCAGTGACTGGCCTGGGCCGCGATCACCTCGCCTGCGGCGAAGTCGGTGGGGTGCTCCTCCAGCGAACGGAGAAACGAGCTTTCCGCCTGCGAGAGGCCAACAATTCGATCGTAAGACTGAACGAGACAACTATCCGTCATGCCGATCCCGGTGTTTGAATCCAGAGTTCACGGCAAAACGCGTTGGCCATAACCCGGCACCGGGTTCGGCACGTTGCGCGTTCAAATTCGGCTGAGCGGCAGTAGGCCGGCTGTCTGGAGACCGTCTGGCGGTCCCGCCGAATGGCGCCGTGCCCTAGAACGGACCGCAAAAACCCCGGGCTAGTTCCGGATGACGTCCGGGGGAGCGGTCGCGGCCACCACCTCGGGCCGAGGCTGCGACGCCTGGGTAGCGACCGGTCTGACGTCGACGGAATTGCCCGTCCCCAGGAAGATATCCCGCCCCCCGCGGGCCACGAATAGCGATGCATCAACGTACCTCTGTACCTGCTCGATCGTGAGCGCGGGCATGGAGCACGCTTCAACGACCGTCCCCCCGATACTGACCGTCACCCGCCGGCTCGGCACATCCTGACGCGGAATGTTCAGCAGTTCCACCGCCGCTCGGATGCGTTCGCCCACCGCCACGATTCGCTCGGGGCCGCAGCCCGGCATCAACACGGCAAATTCGTCGTTGACGTATCTCGCGATCGTCGCGCGCTCGTCGGAGACGGCGTTGTCGATTGCTCGCGCCACATCCTGAAGACAGCGGTCGCCATCGGTCTCACCGTAGGCATCGTTGTATGCCTCGAAGAAATCCACATCGACACGCAGCAGCGCGAAGGGCCGATCGGCCGGATCCTCCGATCCCCAGAGTTCAGTCAGCGCCTCGTTGAACGCACGGCGGTTGGCCAGTTCGGTCAACGTATCGGTGTAAAGCTTGGATCGCAGCTCGCTGCGCTGGGAGTCGCCCACGTGAATGCGGCGTTCCAGTTCACGCTGCGCGAGCACCTGCTCGGTGACGTCATTCTGGATTCCCAGAAAATGCGTGAGTTGGCCGTTCGTGCTTCGAACCGGCGAGATGCTCAATTCGTTCCAGAAACGGGTGCCGTTCTTGCGGAGATTCTCCACCGTCACGCGGCAATGCGCGCCATCGGTAAGGGCATCCCTGAGCCGGTCGAGTTCGACCTGACCTTCCAGGCCTTCATTGAGAAACCGACAATCACGGCCGATCGATTCGGCCGCGCTGTATCCGGTCATGACTTCGAATGCGGGGTTGACGAAGACGATCGGGCGATCGCCGGTCTCACCGATTTCGGTGATCACGACGCTGTCAGCCGAGTCCTGCAACGCACGCATCAGGACATTGACATCGAGCATCATGCCTCCGAGGGTTGGCGTCCCTGCAATGTGGACGACCATGTCAGGGCTGACTAGAACATAAGTTAACGGTTTCGACAGATTCAAAAAATTCTGACCGATTTGAAAGCATCAAATCCCGGGCTAGCCACCAGAAGCGTCCAGAGTCTGCTCCAGTAAAGGCCGATAACCCCTTCCAAACAATCGGAAATGCACCAGCGCGGGCCAAAGCTGGTAAATCGGCAACCGCCCATCGGAACCTGGATCAAAATTCCCATGAGTATCGAGAAATGCCGCGGAAGGCTGGCCGAACAACCGCAGCATCGCCAGATCCACCGCAGCGTCGCCGTAGTAACAGGCCGGATCGATCAGCCCGCTGACCCGGCGGCCATGAACCAGCACGTTGCCGGTCCACAAGTCGCCGTGCAACAGGCTGGGTGCCGGGCGCCGCGGTAGCCGGTTCGGCAGATCCCGCGCGATCCGTGCGACGCGTCGCGCCAGATCGACCGGCAGACTGGATTCGAACACCAGCAGCCGCTGCTCGGCCCAGAATGCCGGCCAGTCCTCGCTCCAGGTATTGATGATCGGAACCGGACCAAAGGCGAAATCGACCGGCCAGCCGTAGCGTGCTCCGGTGACCGCGTGCAGGCGTCGGGTCACAGCGCCGAGATCGGACCAGGCGTCGGACAAACGTCCGTCCGCCGGCAAACGCTCCATGACCAGACAACCCGGCGCCGCGGCAAGCACCGTCGGTGCCGGCACGCTAGCGGCGGCAATCGCCCGGAGCATGTCCGCTTCGTCCTCGGCACGGTCGCGCCCTTTTGCCACCACGGTGGAGCCATCCGCGAGCAGCACGCGAACCACGGCCGAAAGGTCGCCGCCGGTCAGTGGCATGGCCGAGCGTACGCCGACACCCAGCAGCGCGGCGACCCGGTCGACCAGTGACGTCACCGACCGGAACGCATCAGACTCTCCAGCAACCCTCGGGCACCGTCGCTGACATCCCGCCATGTCGTGTCGAAACCGCTGGCGTCACCGTAGTAGGGATCGGCGACGGCGTCGCCCATGCGCCCCGGCACATGATCCAGCAGCAGGCTCAGCCGGGCAGGGGCATCGCCGGGCCGGATCTCGCGGAGATCACGAAGGTTCGCTTCGTCCAGCGCGACAACATGAGTGAAGCGGTGAAAGTCCGCCTCCTCGACCTGACGCGCCCTGTAGCCGGTGATGTCGATCCCGTGCCGCGCCGCCACGGCCTGGGCTCGGCGATCCGGAGGCGCGCCGACATGCCAGTGACCGGTGCCCGCGGAGTCCACGATCGCATCGATTCCGGCGCGACCGATCTCGGCACGAAATGCCGCCTCGGCCAGCGGCGACCGACAGATGTTTCCCAGACAGACGAACAGCACGGCGGGTTGGTTCACGAGTCGGGCAGGCGAGGAAACCAGCGGCCATCAGGGCAGGAATTGCCCCGGGAATCAAGGGAAGCACTGATTTATTCCCGCCACCAAGACGGAGCCGGTTTTCCCGCAAGCCCAGGCGGAGTGAGTGCCGCTTGGTTATTC
>NZ_CAXFCL010000337.1:0-4993 GCF_964000955.1 uncultured Abyssibacter sp. | reverse complement strand
GACCCGAGGACGGCGCCACGCTGGTCGCCGATGCCGCGGCCTACGCGGCACTGACCGGCGTTCCCGACTCCTATGCCTCAAACCTTGACGTCAACGCGCTGCAAGGCGCGCGTATCGGCGTGGTCCGCGAACTGTTCGGCAGCAACGAGCAGGTCATCGCCGTTGTCGATGCCGCGCTCGCCGCGATGGCGTCAGCCGGTGCGATCGTCGAGGACGTGGTGATCGAGGACCTGTCCGACATCACCGGTTACTCCAGCGTCTCGCGCTGGGAGTTCCGCGACCATCTGACCGAGTACCTGCAATCCTGGCCGTCCGACGAAGACGGTCACTTGCGCAGCTTCGAAGCCGTGCTGGCAAGCGGTGGTTACGAGAACGACAGCCTGTTCGTGCTGGTGCTCGACGCGCTCAGCGGAACCACACGCGAGCTCGACCCGACCTACCTGGAGAACGTGCGAGAACGCGGCCCCTTTGTCCGCGCCAGACTGCGGGCCGCACTGGATCACGAAACACTCGACGGCGCCGTGCTGGGAGCGCCCTACGACGCGCTGGTCTATCCCAGCATCCAGGGCCTGGCGCCAACCGCGGGCTCCAGTCCGTCGACCGGCTCCAACAACCGCCTCAGTCCGTTTTCCGGATTTCCCGCGCTGTCGATGCCCGCGGGCGTGGCTGACACCGACCCGGCGCTGCCGGTGGGGATGGAACTGCTCGGGCGGGAGTTCGACGAAGCCGGACTGCTGCGGCTGGCCTATGCCTACGAACAACTCGCCGCCGACATTGACGGGCTCGGCCGTTCCGCGCCGACGTTCACGCCCGCGCTGGAGACCGAAGCCGCTCGCTGATCGACAACGGCGGCATACCGGCGCCGAAACCGCCGCGTGAAGCTCCGCCAACCTCGCCGTCTGGATTGCGGCACAATCCGCCGACACGATCACAGGGATGTGCCGATGGGCGACGGGAGCGAGCAGCACCATATTCTCCATATCAACCCGACGAAGGCGCGTGCACGCCGACGCTTCTTCAAGGGCGTGCTGCGGGCAACAATGAAGTCCGTACTGAAGAAGAACCCGCCGATGGGCTTTCAGCGGGCGTGGACGAGGGCGGTGCTGAAGAGCGTTGCCAAGCCATCTTCGGTGACCGTGGATGTCCGGCGGGTCAACGGCCGCACGGTGCACGTGCTGACCCCGCCGAATGCCGATCCGGACGAGGGCATCCTGTTTCTCCACGGCGGCGCCTATGTCATCGGCGGCGACGGCGCCTACGTTGGCTACGCCGGACAGATCGCGCGCGCGACACGACGCCGGGTCTGGCTGCCAGACTACCGGCTGGCGCCGGAACATGCCTACCCCGCCGCGGTGGAGGACGCGCTGGCCACGTTCGACGCCATGGTCAACGAGGGCTTCAACCAGGAGGACATCACGCTGCTGGGCGACTCCGCCGGCGGCGGACTCAGCGCCGCCACGGCCCTGGCGCTAAAGGCCCGTGACGGCGATGACGCGGCCGGCGCGCTGGTGCTGATGTCACCCTGGACCGACCTGACCATGAGTGGCGAAAGCGTCGAGCGGCTGGCCAGTCGCGACCCGTTGATCGACCCGGCCTGGGGCCGCGCAAGCCGCATGGGGTACGCCGGCAATCGTCCCCTGGACGACCCCGGACTCTCGCCACTGTTCGCCCGGCTGGAAGGCTTGCCACGCACGCTGATCCAGACCGGCAGCGAGGAAGTGCTGCTTTCCGACACGCTGCGCTTCGCCGATGCGCTGAACGCCGCGGGGGTGCCGGTCCAGTGCGAGATTTACGACGACCTCTGGCACGACTTCCAGATGCAGGTCGGGCTGGTCGCCGACGCGACGCGGGCGGTCAACCGGATTCGGGTGTTTCTGGACCGGGACGACTAGCGCCCGTCAACACGGTATCGAGGGGCTACTCCGCCGCCGCTGTCCGGAACGTCCACACCAGCGGTTCCAGCAGCGCGCGGCCGCGGTCGTCCTTCGCCCGGGTGGTGATGACGGCGGTGTACTCGGTGGCCGGTTTCAGGGCACCGGTCAGTTCGATACCGATGCCATGCGTACCGTCGCCCTGATAAAGCGGCCCGAACCCTGACAGGCGGGCGTCGACCACGTTGCCGTCACCATCGAACAGCACCAGGCCGCCGGGCGCCTCGGTGACGCTGGCGCGATCGACGGAGCCGGAGATGAACACGCGGACGAAGCGGTCGGCCGAGTACTCGAACGGCACGCCCTGCTCTCCGTTGTCCGGATGCACGCCGACGATGCGCGGCCCCCGGGCGTTGACCACGCCGTGTTGCAGCTTGTCCCAGAGGTGCAGGTAGTAACCGGTGATCATCTTGCCGACGTGGAGCACACCGCCCGATCCCGTGAAGTAATGCCCGGACGCCCAGGGCATTTGCTGGCGCACCCGGTCGTATTCGGCGGCCGCCCCGGCGCGCTCCGCCAGCACCAGCGTGCGCGTGAACAACGCGGCGCGCTCGATGGCCGCGACTGATGCGTCCACATCGCGCCCCGACGCCTCATAGGCGCGGGCGATGACCTCGGCCGGCGGGAAGGTCAGGAACGGTACGTCCGCCCACAACCCCTGTTCGCGGATTGCGATGACGTCCATCGCGTATTCGATGCTGTTCAGCGACAGCGGATCGAACCCCTGCCTCAGCACCTCGAACGGCTCATCGCCAATCACGGCGCGCAGCACATCACCGACGCTGACCTCCGCGCCGGGCGGAAAGGCGTCCAGCGTGTAGGCCGGCGAGGACTCGGCATCTTCGCCACGCTCGCGGACCTGCGGCTCGAACAGCGCGTCCCAGACCTCGTCACCCATGCCATGCGCGGCGATCCCCATGGCATAGGCGATCATCGCGCCGCAGCTGTCGTCGATGCGCAGTTCCGCCAGCGGCGCCAGGCCGGTCACGGTCGTCGTCACGTACTCCAGCGTGCCGCCAAACTGCGGAATCTCCAGCGACGCTCCGCTGGTGCAGCCATCGTCGTGAAGAATCTGGATCAGCGGATTGACGAAGTATTCCCAGTGCGCGGTTTCTGCGACATCGCGATCACCACTGAAGACGGCGCCGGTCGCATAACCGCCGTCCGGGTACATCGCACCGGCCAGCAGCGCCGGACGATGCGCGGTCAAAATCGCCTTGAGAGGATGCGTATCGGGCAGGTAGCGACGCCCGTATTCGGCCATCAGGGCGTGGGTGCTCATCCCCGCCGCCAGCGCCGGACCGGCCGTCGCACCCAGCAACAGCATCGCGATCACGCGAATCCATCGTGCAGTCATCATCAGTCGTCTCCCAGACCGGCGGCGGCTCGCAGCGCCTGCCGCCGTTCAAACAGGGCTCTGGCCTGCGCCAGCGGATCGGTCGCGGTCACCGAGACGGTTCGCGTCACCGCCAACGCGGGCAGCAATGCCGCGCAGGCCAGGTCGAAGTCGTGAATGCCCGCTTCCGTGAGCGTCATTTGCTCGGAACCGGTGGCGCCCCACTCGCCCGACCAGTCGCCCGTGGCCACGCATCCGGTGACGTTCTCCGCCGCCCAGTTCAGATCGATCACCAGCGGGATATCCCCAGCGGCCGGCGTTGCGGACAGCGTCAACGTCGGCGGCAGCACGGTCGCGACATCCAGCGCCGACTCCACCTCGCCGCCGGGCCCGGTGCAGTGCAGACGATAGCGCTGGGCGGACAGCGCGGCGGTGAGGCTGGCGCTGCCCTCGGTCGCTGTCGGTCCGGCCCAGTCGGCGGCGCCGGAGGCCTCGCAGGCATCCGCGTCGTGAGCCACCCAGCTCAACGTCACGGAATCGCCGCGCAGGACCAGGCCGTCGGAGACTTCGAACACCAGCGTCGGCGGAACCAGCCCGGTCACGCTGACGCTCTCGGAGACCGTGCCGCCTTCGCCGCTGCAAAGCAGTGTGTAGACATGTTCGCCAGCGCCGCTGACGCTGTGAATCTGCAGCCCGGCCGTGGTCCGCGCCCCGCTCCAGGCACCGGAGGCGGTGCATTCGGTCGCGTCGGTGGAGCTCCAGACCAGTTCGAAGTGATCAGAAAGCGGCACCGCGTCGACGCTGGCCTGCAACGACAGCGTGGGCGCAGGCAGCGGCGTGGATGCGGCTGGGGTGTCGGACGCATCGCCACCGCAGCCCACCAGGACGCTGACACAGACCGCCGCCACGACCGGCAGCATGCGAGAAGTGTTCACCACAATGACGTCGTCCGCCCAGGCTGACGTGCCAGCCTGCCCCATTCCCCAAAGCGGTGATCCTACGGCGATCAGGTTGCATCATCGTGACGCGCAACCGGGCGGCGGACTGGACCGCTCCACGCGGATGGTGCTACACCCTGCGAACGATCGGACAACCGGCAACGCATCGGATGTCCAGCTTTGGAGGAGTCCCGATGAAACGAATCGCCCTTGCGATGGTGTTGCTGCTGGTCGGCGCCGTGGTGATCTATGTGGCCGGCGCACGACAGGGCTGGTTCGGCACACCGCCCGGGCCGGGCGCTATCACTGGCGAACCACTGCCTCGCGCCACCGTGCTGAACCGACAGACCGCCCGCGCCGAAGCCGGGGCCGCCGTCCAGGCAACCGGCACCAAGCATGTGATGTTCGGCGACTTCCACGTGCACACGACTTATTCGACCGACGCGTTCCTGTGGTCGCTGCCGATGGCCGGCGGACGCGGCGTGCATCCGATCGGTGACGCCTGCGATTTCGCCCGCTACTGCTCGGGCCTGGACTTTTGGGGCATCACCGATCACGCCGCCGCATCGACCCCGCGGCGCTGGAACGAGACCAAGGAATCGCTGCGCCAGTGCCAGGCGCTGGCAGGCGATCCGGAACAGCCGGACCTGGTCTCGTTCCTCGGCTTCGAATGGACGCAGGTGGGCCGGCTGCCGACGGAACACTACGGACACAAGAACGTGCTGTTTCGCGACCTCGACGATGACAGGGTCGCCAGACGCCCCATCGCCGCCGCGGGTCTGACGACG
>NZ_CAXFCL010000336.1:0-20045 GCF_964000955.1 uncultured Abyssibacter sp. | reverse complement strand
CGATGGACGCGCTGTCCTCCCAGGCCGCGGCGTCCGGCTACAAGGCGGCGTTGATCGCGGCCAGCGAGCTGGAGCGTTTTCTGCCGATGCTGACGACGGCGGCCGGCACGATCCGCCCCGCCAAGGTGCTGGTCATCGGTGCCGGCGTGGCCGGGTTGCAGGCGATTGCCACGGCCCGGCGTCTCGGTGCCATGGTCGAGGCCTATGACGTGCGCACCGCCGCCAAGGAGCAGGTCGAGTCGCTGGGCGCCAAGTTCGTCATGGCCGACATCAAGGCCGATGCCGAGGGCGGCTATGCCCGCGAGCTGACCGACGAGGAGAAGGCCGCGCAGCAGGCGATGCTGGAGAAGCATGTCGCCGCCGCCGACGCGGTGATCACGACCGCGTCGATTCCGGGCCGGCCGTCGCCGAAGATCATCTCCAAGGCCATGGTCGAGTCGATGAAATCCGGTGCGGTGATCGTGGACCTGGCCGCCGAGGGTGGCGGCAACTGCGAGTTGTCCGAACCCGGCAAGACCACGACGGTGGGCGAGGTGACGATCGTCGCACCGCTGAATGTCCCGTCCATGCTCGCCGAGCACGCCAGCGAGATGTATGCCCGCAACCTGCTCAACCTGATGGAGTTGTTCATCAAGGAAGGCGAGCTGGCGCTGGACCTGGAGGACGACGTCATCAAGGGCGCGCTGCTGACGCACGGCGGCGACATCGTCCACGAACAAGCCAAGCAGATTCTGGAGGGTTCCAAGTGACACCCGAACTCGCACTCACGGGCTTTGTGGCCCTTTACATCTTCATGCTGGCGGCCTTCACGGGCTACGAGATCATCGGCAAGGTGCCGGCGATCCTGCATACGCCGCTGATGTCCGGCTCCAACTTCGTCCACGGCATCGTGCTGGTCGGCGCGATGGTGGCGCTCGGCCATGCCGACACGCTGCTCGAGCAGGTCATCGGGTTCCTCGGTGTCGCGCTGGCGGCGGGGAATGCAGTCGGCGGTTACGTCGTGACCGAGCGGATGCTCGAAATGTTCAAGTCGAGCAAGGACTGAGGGGGCGACGATGAGTTTTCTGATTCAGGCGAGCTATTTCGTCGCCGCGGTCCTGTTCATCCTGGGCCTCAAGCGCATGGCCTCGCCGCGCACCGCGGTCAGCGGCATCAAGTGGGCCGGCATCGGCATGGTGCTGGCGGTGCTGGCGACATTCTTCTATCCCAATCTGCACAACGTCGGGCTGATCGTCACCGCCATCGTCATCGGAGGCGCCGCGGCGTGGATCTCCGGCAAGAAGGTCGAGATGACCGACATGCCGCAGATGGTCGCGCTGTACAACGGCATGGGCGGCGGCGCGGCCGGCGCGATCTCGGCCGTGGAGCTGTATTCCGGTGCCGCGACATCGCACGGGTCGGGATTGGCGGCGCTGGCCGTCATCGGCGGCGTGATCGGCGCCGTGTCGCTGTCGGGCTCGGTCATCGCCTACGCCAAGCTGCAGGGCCTGATGAAAAAGGCCTGGTCGGTGCCGATGCATCAGGGCGTGAACGCGCTGATGGTGATCTTCCTGTTCGGTATCGGTCTGGCGCTGGCGACTTCCACCGGTCCGGGTCCGTTCTGGATCACCGTGTTCTTCCTGATCGCGCTGACTCTGGGCGTGTTCATGACCACGCCGATCGGTGGCGCGGACATGCCGGTGGTCATCTCGCTGTACAACGCGCTGACCGGTCTCGCGGTGGCCTTCGAGGGCTTCGTGCTGGGCAACGCGGCGATGATCATCGCGGGTACCGTGGTCGGTGCAGCCGGCTCGTTGCTGACCCTGTTGATGGCCAAGGCGATGAACCGCTCGCTCGCCAATGTGCTGTTCTCCGGTTTCGGGGCCAGTGATGGTGATGCTGGCGATGGACCGCAGGGCACGATGACCTCGGTCGAGGCCTCCGACGCGGCGATCTCCATGAGTTACGCGGCCAAGGTCATCATCGTGCCGGGTTACGGCATGGCGGTGGCGCAGGCGCAGCACAAGCTCTGGGAATACGTGCAGATGCTGACCAAGGCCGATGTGGAGGTGAAGTTCGCCATCCATCCCGTCGCTGGCCGCATGCCGGGTCACATGAACGTATTGCTGGCCGAGGCCGGCGTGCCCTACGACATGATCTTCGATCTGGACGAGATCAACGAGGAGTTCGCCCAGGCGGACGCGGCGCTGGTCATCGGTGCCAACGACGTGGTCAATCCGGCTGCCCGGACCAATGAGTCCAGTCCGATCTACGGCATGCCGATTCTCAACGTTGATCAGGCCCGCGAGGTGTTTGTCATCAAGCGTGGCAAGGGCACCGGGTTCTCCGGTGTCGAGAACGAGCTGTTCTTCGGCGACAACACCAACATGGTGTTTGGCGACGCCAAAGAGGTCTGCAACCAGATGATCACCGGGCTCAAGGAGCTCTGATCCTCGGAACGAAAAAGCCCGCCTCGTGCGGGCTTTTTTGATCATCTGCGGTTCCTGGCATCGTGATTGCTCGTTGATGCCATATCGACCCGGCTGCCTCAGGCCGCCGGATTCGCGCCAGGGCGGGACGGGGTAGGCGCAGGTGCAACAACACGGGACATCACTGAACTGGAGGGTTTGGCGCAACTCGCCCGCGTGGCATCGCACCCATTTTCTCCAGATCGATAGCGGGCAGGAGGCGAATTTCCAGCGCTCGTTCCTGCACGCGGGGCGCGCTCGTCGCCTCGTCGGCATCGTGCTGCTGATCCTGCTCGTGCCGACCATCCCGTGGTACGCGCCATCTCTGTTCCAGGTGCCCCGGGCAGCCTTTGACGGCGTGCCGGCTCCGCTGTGGTGGTCGACGCTGATTCTGGGGCTGATCACGCTGTTCGTGAACCGGTCATCGCGATACCGCTCGCGTCTGATTTTCGCCATATCGGCGATGAATCTCTCCGCGGTGGCCTATCTGATGGCCGTTCGTGTCGTCGCCAGCGACATCGGGTTCGATATCCCGATTACGGTGCCCGCCACGGTGGTCGTGGGTTTCGGGGCGCTGGCCGGGCTGACGGCCCGTTACAACGTGACGTTTTTCGCGCTGGTCACGGTCGGCATTGTCGTGACCGAGTTCTGGCTGGTGGCGCCGCAGCCGACGGTGCTCGTCGACATCTTTGCCGCGCTGATGATCTGCCTGGTGAGCCTGGTGGGTGCGCTGGCGGTTGAGCACGCCGCGAGAAGCGCCTGGAAGGACACATCGGCACTGGCGTATCGCGCCAATTATGATGACCTGACCGGCATGGCGAACCGGGCGTACTTTCGCGAGCAGGTCGAATCGCTGCTGGGTGTCGCCCGGCGAGACGAACGGCCCGTCGTGCTGGCCATCATCGATATCGACCATTTCAAGTCGGTGAATGACCAATATGGTCACCCGGTTGGCGATGAGGTGATTCGCAGCGTCGCCGAGGAGGTGCGGCTGCGCTGTCGCCGGGCAACGGATGTTGCGGCGCGACTGGGTGGTGAAGAGTACGCCGTCTTCTTCTACGGAGCGGACGCGTCGGACGCCCAGAGCATGCTGGGTGAGTTGCTGAGCCGGATCCGCGCACTGCGGTTCCACGATCATCTCGGCCGCCCGATCGACCTGCAGGTCACGGCCAGCTGCGGCATGGCCTCCGTGCCGTCCGGCGTCTCCGCGACCCGAAACGGCCTGCTGATGGCGGCGGACCGGCAGCTCTACATCGCCAAGCGCTCCGGACGGGACCGCCTGTGCTGGGAGCTCTACACCGGAGACCGGCAGGTTCATGCCTGACGGGCGACGGCCCCGCCGGCCGCCCATCGAATGTTTCTGTTCTTTTGCAGTCCAAGTGCTGCGATGAATTCAAGGAGCGAACATGCGACGTGGAATAACGGCATGGATTGTGGCGCTGATGGCGCTGGGCAGTTTTGGCATCGTGAACGCCAACCCGGGTCACGGTGATCTGCCGCCGGGATTGCAGAAGAAGGCGGCCCGCGGTGAACCATTGCCTCCGGGCTGGAAGAAGAAATTGCAGGTCGGACATACGCTGGACCGATCCATTTATCGGCATGGCGTGGTGATCTCGCCGGCGGGACATGACGGCATCGCGACCGTGCGTATCGAGGACGAGACGATCCGGCTGGTGGCGGCGACACTGGAGATCGTCGACATCCTGAGCCGGTGACGCGGTCGGTGCCGCGCGGCTTAACCGCCGTCCGGCTCGCCGATCGTTGCGTGCAGAAATCCGACTACATCGTCCCATGAGCGGGTATCGGGCAGGGCCGGATCGAAATGCCCCTCGCCCGCGACCACGCGCAGGTGGATCTGGTCGCCCTCAAGCAGCGCGGCTTGCGCAAAGGCCTCCACCGACGCCGGACTGACGATGGGGTCCTTCGCGCCGCTGACCAGCAGCACCGGGACGTGCAGCGGCAGACGGGCGGCCGGTGACACCGCGGAATAGCGTTCGCCGGCAGTGTCCGGTGTGCCGCCCATCACTGCGTCCACCGCGGAATGGCAGCTGCCGTCCGGGCCGACGCGATAGCGTTCCATGTCGGTGATCGGCGCGAGTCCGATCACTGCCCGGATCGGCAGGGGATGATCGGCCGGCAGCAGCGCGTGGGCATCGTCACGTGTCGCCGCCCACAGCGCGAGCTGGCCGCCGGCGGAATGCCCCAGCGTTGCCACGTGCGCAAGATTCAGCGGGCGAACGGCCGCCAGTTCGCGCAGGTGGTCGATCGCCAGGCCGATGTCCACGAACGTGCCCGGCCAGCCGCCGTTGTCGTCGCCGATCCGGCGGTACTCGATCGACCAGGTGGCAAAGCCCTGCCGTGTCAGCGCGTCGGCGAGGTGGCTGAAATACGTCAGGTCGAACTGGGACAGCCAGCAGCCGCCGTGAATCAGGACGACGACCGGGTGGGGTCCCGCTCCGTCCGGTAACCGGAGTTCACCAAACTGCTGCGGGGCGGGGCCGTACTGCAGGCGCTCCCCGGGTGGTGGCAGTGGGCGTGCCTGCACCTGGGCCCAGCTCAGCGGTTGCGGCGCGCGTGCGGCGGGGGCCGCGTCCGAAGCGGTCGGCGATCGGTTGGCACAGGCGCTCAGCAGCACCGCCATCAGCGCGGGGAGCAGGATTCGGCATCGGTTGTTCATCTCAGGTCACCCGGTTCAGGGTCCGGAACGCCGGATCACGCCACCGGCCGGTTTCCATGATGGTGGTCAGGCGTTCGCAGGCGTCATGGATGTCGACATGGCGATGGTAGAGCGGCGTCAACCCGAAGCGCAGCACGTCCGGCGTGCGGAAATCACCGATCACGCCATCGGCGATCAGCGCCTGACAGATCGGCCAGGCCTGTGGATGGCGCAGGCTGATCTGGCTGCCGCGACGCGCAGGCTGCCGGGGGGTGAGTAGTTCGAAACCATGCGAGGCCAGCGGTCCGTCCAGCCATGTCATGACGATGTCGAACAGCTGCGCCGACTTCGCCTCGACCATCTGCAGATCGACGCTATCCCAGACCTCCAGTGCGGCGTGCAGGCTGGCGAGCCCCAGAATCGACGGCGTGCCCACCTGCCAGCGGTCGATGCCCGCGGCCGGCTGATAGTGGTCGCCGAATTCGAACGGAGCGGCGTGGCCGAACCACCCGGCGATGGGATTGCGCAGCAGCCGCTGAAGGGCGGGCGACACGTACAGGAACGCGGGCGCCCCGGGGCCGCCGTTGAGAAACTTGTAGCCGCAACCGATGGCGAGATCGGTGGCCGTCGCCTCCAGGTCCAGCGCAACGGCACCGGCGCTGTGGGCGAGATCCCAGAGCACCAGTGCGCCAGCGGCGCGTGCGCGGGCGTTGACCTTGGCCATGTCGTGGCGTGCGCCGGTGCGGTAGTTCACGTGACTAAGCACCAGCACCGCGACGGAATCATCGATGGCGTCCGGGAGCTCGGCGGCGGCAACGCGGCGGACCCGCGCGGCGCCATGGTTCGAGGCGACGGCGTCGGTGATGTAGAGGTCGGTCGGGAAGTTGCCGGTTTCGGTCAGGATCACCGGCCTGTCCGGGCGGATCGCCAGTGCCGCATCCAGCAGCTTGAACAGGTTGATCGACGTGGAGTCGGTGGCGATCACATCCTCGGCGCCGGCGCCGATCAGCGGCGCGATCCGCCGGCCGACGTGGCGTGGCAGGTCAACCCACCCGGCGCTGTTCCAGCTGCCGATCAGCTGTTCTCCCCAGTCCTCGCGGACGGTACGGTCGACCGCGTCCGCGGACGCCCTGGACAGCGGCCCGAGCGAGTTGCCGTCCAGATAGATCTGCGACGGTGGCAGCGCGAACCGATGGCGGGTGGCTGCCAGCGGGTCGCTGCGATCCAGGGCCTCGGCGTCGTCTCGGGAGCATGGCATGCCGGAAACATGCGGGGTTGGCGTGTCTGGCGCAAGCGCTGTCCGATTGCGATCGTCGTTCGGGTTATTTCGGTGAATCCGACATACTGGGAGCCGGTGTCTCGCCAGTTCATCGTTCAGGTCGATACGCGGACGTCGCCGCGCCGTCGCGACGAAAGCGTGGAACTGTCGGGAATCGGCGGTTGGGTCAGTGGGCGAGAAAATCCTGCGTGACAACCCGGGGATGAGGCAGGAATCCGTGATCGGCGTTCTCATCCGACATCGCCGAGTTGCGGCCAGATAAGGGGATGTCGCAGATTGGCGACATCCGGTGGGCAGAACGGTTCCTGAAATGGGGCTAGCGCTGCGGCTTCAGCCCAGGCTGAACATGTTACTCACACTGCGCGTGACGGTCGTCGAATCCCGCACTTACGGAACGTATTATGAAAAAATTGTTAAGAACGTCTATAAGCTGCTGAATTATATGGGCTTGTTGCGGCGCAATATTGTCACTTATCCGTAATGAAGGCTGGACTTGCCTATTGACAATTCCCGAGTCCGCAACTTCTCCCCAGAGTTATCCACAGGCTGTTTGAACGGCGTGAGTCAGTCCGCGAATCCCTCAACAATCGTCAAAGTGGCCGTGCCGGCACCGCTTTTTCAGTGCTTTGACTACGCTTTCGACTCGGGACAGCCGCCCCCGCCAGGCGCCCGGGTGCGGGTTCCGTTCGGTCGGCGGCGCCTGGTCGGAATCGTGACGGGTCACGGCGACCCGGCGGGTGATCGGCGACTGCGAGCGATCGAGTCTGTCGTTGACGACCAGCCGCTGTTTGACGAGGGGGACCGCGACCTGATCGAGTGGACCGCCCGGTATTTCGCCGCACCGATCGGCGAGGTGTACTCGCTGGCGATGCCGGTCCCGCTGCGGGCCGGTGCGCCCGCCCGCTGGGAGCCACCCTGGTTATGGGCGCGGGTCGATGAATCCGGCGACGGGTCCCCGCGGCTGGGCAGCCGACAGCGGGCCGCCATCGACGCGCTGGGAGGCGGGCCGATGCTTGAGGCCCCCCTGCGCGAGGCCAGTGGACTGGATCGGCGCGGGCTGGAACGGCTGGAGGCGCTGCAACTGATTCGGCGGGTTGGTGCCGAGGGCGAGCGCGTCGCTGCGCCCGTCTCACTGCCGACCCTGACCGACGAACAGGCCGCCGCGCTGGAGCAGCTGGGCGCGCGGCTGGAGGGTTTTCACGCCACGCTGATCGACGGCGTGACCGGCAGCGGCAAGACCGAGGTCTACCTGCGGGCCGCCCGACGCGTGCTCGACCAGGGCCGCCAGTGCCTGATCCTGGTGCCGGAGATCGGGCTGGTCGGCGGCATGGTCGAGCGTGTGCGCGCCCGGCTGGGCGTGGAGCCCTGCGTGCTGCATTCGGCGTTGGCGGACGGAGAGCGTGCGCAGCTGTGGCTGTCGGCCCGGGCGGGCCATCCCGATGTCGTGATCGCCACCCGCTCCGGTGTGTTCGTCCCGTTGCCGCGACTGGGGCTGATCATCGTCGACGAGGAGCATGACGCCAGCTACAAGCAGGAGGACGGTTGTCGTTACTCCGCCCGCGCCGTCGCGATCTGGCGCGCCCGCCAGCGCCGGGTGCCGATTCTGCTGGGTTCGGCAACCCCCAGCCTGGAATCCCTGCATCTGGTGGAGACGGGTTCCGTTCTGCGCATCGGGTTGTCGTCACGCGCTGGCGGTGCGGCACTGCCCCGTGTCCGGTTGCTGGATGTGCGGGCGCAGCAGCTTGATCACGGACTGAGCTTCGAGTCCCAGTCCCGGATCGAGGCGCACCTGCAGGCCGGTGGTCAGGTGCTGGTGTTTCTCAATCGTCGAGGCTACGCGCCCGCGGTGCTGTGCCATACCTGCGGTTGGGTGGCCGACTGTTCGCGCTGCGATGCGCATCTCACACTGCACCGCGCCCGCAACCGGCTCTGCTGTCACCACTGTGGTCTGGAAGCCGCGCCGCCCGAGCGCTGCCCGGACTGCGGAGACCGACAGTTCACTGGCATCGGCGCGGGTACCGAGCGCCTGGAGCACGCGCTCGTTCGGCGCTTTGCCGGTCATCCGGTGCTGCGCATCGACCGCGACACGACCCGCCGTGTGGGCGAGCTGGATGCACGGATCGCCCGTGCCGAATCCGGCGAGGCCCGCATCCTGATCGGCACGCAGATGCTCGCCAAGGGTCACAACTTTCCGAATCTGAGTCTGGTCGTCGTGGTGGATGCCGACCAGGGTTTGTTCAGCGCCGACTTTCGCGCGGCGGAGCGGATGGCGCAGGGCATTTTCCAGGTGGGTGGCCGCGCCGGTCGCGCCGAGCGCGCCGGTGAGGTGCTGATTCAGACGCACCACCCCGATCACCCGCTGCTTCAGCAGCTGGTGCGCGGCGACTACGGTGGGTTCGCGCGCATGGCGCTGGCGGAGCGTCGCGAGGCCGGCATGCCGCCCGCCCGCCAGTTCGTGATGCTCCGCGCCGAGGGTCAGACGGCCGACGCGGTCATGCGCTGGCTGGGCGAGGCTGCTCAGCTGGGTCGCGGGCTGTTCGACGCGGCGGTGGAGATCTGGGACCCGGTGTCAGCGCCCATGGCGCGTCGCGCGGGGCGCCATCGCGGCCAGCTGTTGCTGGAATGCGACCGGCGCGCGCCGCTGCAGAGCGGTCTGTCGGCGTGGATCGAACGGATCGGCCAGCTGCGGGAATCGCGCAAGCTGCGCTGGAGCCTCGATGTCGATCCGCAGTCCATGCTCTGAACGCGGCCGCCGGCTCGGGTCCGGCGTCGCTTCCGGGTTAGAATGCGCGGCCTTTTTTGGATGAATTCGGGCACTTCGATGCAGGACCACATTGCCGAGTTGTTGCGCGCCGCGCTGGAGCAGGTCGCGGCGGGGCCATTCCCCACGCTGGAGATCCCGGGGCGCATCGGCATCGAGCGAACCCGCGATGCGGCGCATGGCGATTTCGCTTCCAACGTGGCGATGGCCAGCGCCAAGAGCGCGCGGGCCAATCCGCGCCAGATCGCCGAGGCGATCATCGCCGCGCTGCCTGCATCCCCGCAGGTCGAGAAGGTCGAGATCGCGGGCCCCGGCTTCATCAATTTCTTTCTGACCCGGGATGCCGCGACGGCGGTGGTCGGTGCCGTGCTGGATGCCGGCGCGGCCTACGGGCGCGCCTCGGAACCGACCGGCCGCAGGGTCATGGTCGAGTTCGTCTCCGCGAATCCGAACGGCCCGCTGCATGTGGGACACGGGCGTGGCGCCGCGCTGGGCGATTGCATCGCCAATCTGCTGGAGGCCGCCGGTCACGAGATTGCCCGCGAGTATTACGTCAATGATGCCGGTCGGCAGATGGACATTCTCGCCGCGAGCATCTGGGTCCGGTATCTCGAACTGCATCAGGTGTCGGTGAACTTCCCCACCGGCGGCTACCAGGGTGAGTACGTTCGCCAGATCGCCCGTGACCTGGATGACGCGCATGGCAACCGTTTCGTCCAGTCGGCCGGCGCGATTCTCGACGGCCTCGGCCACGATGCCCCAGCCGGTGACAAGGACGCCTTCGTGGATGGCCTGATCGCGCGGATGAAGGCGTTGCTCGGCGACGGGTTCGCGGTGGTGCACGCGGCCGGGCTCGACAGCCAGCTCGCGGACATTCGTGATGACCTGGAAGGTTTCGGCATTGTCTACGACCGCTGGTTTTCCGAAGCCAGTTTGGTGGTCGACGGCGCCGTCGAACACGCGCTGGAGCGCCTCAAGGCCTCGGGTCACACGGTGCTGCGTGATGGCGCGCTGTGGTTGAAGTCCTCGGAGATGGGCGACGAGAAGGACCGTGTTCTGGTCCGCGCCAACGGGGCCTACACCTACTTCGCCACCGACATCGCCTATCACCTCAACAAGCTGGAACGCGGATTCGACACCCTGGTCAACGTCTGGGGAGCGGATCATCACGGTTACATCCCGCGCATGCGCGCGGCGATCGAGGCACTGACCGGCAGCGACGAGCCGCTGGTGGTGCGCCTGTCCCAGTTCGTGAGCCTGTTCCGTGCCGGCGAGAAGGTCGGCATGTCGACGCGGGCCGGCGAATTCGTGACGCTGCGTGAACTGCGCGGCGAGGTCGGCGTCGACGCCGCGCGGTTCTTCTACGTGATGCGCTCGTCCGATCAGCCGCTGGATTTCGATCTGGCGCTGGCAACCTCGCAGTCCAATGACAATCCGGTCTACTACATTCAGTACGCGCATGCCCGCATCTGCAGCGTGTTCCAGCAGGCCGCGGACGCCGGGGTCGCCTACGACGAGCAGGCTGGGCGCGCCGCGCTGGGCTTGCTCACCGAGGCCCACGAGACGGCGTTGATGGGGCTGCTGTCCAGTTATCCGGAGCGGGTGCAGCAGGCCGCGGCCCAGTTCGCGCCGAACATCGTCGCCAATGCGCTGCGCGACGTGGCCGATCAGTTCCACAGCTACTACAACGCGCACCGGTTCCTGCTCGCCGACGATCCCGCGCGCACGCAGGCCAGGCTGACGCTGGTTTCGGCGGTCCGGCAGGTGCTGGCCAACGGCCTCGGCCTGCTTGGCGTGTCCGCTCCCGAGTCGATGTAGGGCATGGGCAGGGACTACGCCAATCGGAAGAAGCCGGCCGCCCGGCGGCCGCAGACCAAGCGCAAGCCGCAGGCACAGGGCCTGCCGGGCTGGCTGTGGCTGCTGATCGGGATGACCGTCGGTCTGGTGATCGCCGTGGCGCTGTATGTATTCAGCGGTCCGGGCGGCGCCGATCGATTGCCGGTGCCAGCCCCCGCCGCGCAGAAGCCGGCCGAGCCCGCGGCGCCCGAGCCGGAGCTGCCGCCCAAGGAACAGGCGCGGTTCACGTTCTACGAGATGCTGCCCAACTTTCAGCTCGTGCCGCGCACCGAGAAGTACACGCCACCGCCGGAACCGGAGGCGGATCTCAGCTACGCGATCCAGGCGGGCAGTTTCGCCAGGCAGTCGGATGCCGAGGCCCGGCGCGCCGAGATCGCGTTGCTGGGGATCGAATCGCGCGTGGAGTCGGCGACACTGGACGACGGACGCACGGTGCACCGTGTGATCATCGGGCCGGAGTCGAACTTCAACCGGGTGAAGAACCAGATGGGCCGGCTTTACGAGAACGGAATCGAGAGCTTCTTCCGGCGGCTTGATTCCTGAGTCGGGTTTCCGGGAGCCGGTGTCCCGTTCACGCCGGCGCTGATTCGGCGCGGAGGCTTTCCGCATGGCGCTCCAGCGCGTCCGCCGAACTCGGGGTGTCGCGACGCGGGTAGCGCTTGATGCCCCGTGTCGTCACCCAGGTTCCGCCGTAGGCCTGCAACAGCGTCTGAACCGCTTCCTGGTGCACCGGTGCTCCCTTCAGCAACGGACGCAGCAGGCTGCTTCGAGGGCAGTGATCCGGTCCGCTCGCGTCGATCGCGAAAATCGTGTTGGCGTCGTTGAGGAACAGCCTGGTACCCATTGCCGATTGCATATCGAAGTGTGCTGAACAAAACGTAAGCCGTTCCGAAATCCGGACATCAGGAGCACACAGCACAAGCTGGTCGGGAGCCTCTTGAGTGCCGGCTCGCCCAGCGGCAGACGAGCGGTTACCGGCAGGGGTTGTAAATGCGAACGATTCGCAATAGCGTATCTGCATCGCCTCGATCAGGAATACCGATGCACCTCGTCGCCGATCTGGAAAACCTGCTGCTCAATCCGCTGCCCGCGATCGAGTACTGCCTGCGCACGACCCTGCGGGAAATGGGCTACGAGCCGGAGCCCGATCGGGCGCTGGACTGGGTGGTCAATGTTCCATTCACCGATGCCGCGATCACGCTGTTGCAGGATGACGCGCCCGGACGCATCGACGAGTTCACGTCGCGCTACCAGCGTTTGTTCGCCTGTCGCGGTCGTCGCGCCTACGGGCTGTACCCTGGCGCGCGGATCGCGGTGGCCAGCCTGCAGGCGACGGAACAGAATCACCTGCATTACCTGACGCACATCGGCCCGGCCGGTGCGCAGGCGTTGCTGGAGCACTACTCCTTCCGCCACGCGGTGGACAGCATTTTCACTGCGCCCGCACCCCAGTGCCGCATGTGCCGGCCCAGCCTGCTGGAGACCCTGTCCGGGAAGCTGCGGGATCAGTCCGATGACGGCATCGCGTTCGCGTCGGATGACCCGGCCGAACTGGCGATGGCCCGGCGGATGGGCATCCACACGATCGGGCTGCTCTACGGCAGGACACCGGCTGCGATCGTCCGTCGCGCGGCGCCGGATCTGTGCATCGAAGCCGCCTCCGCCCTGCCGACGGCCATCGCCACGTTGTCGGCCGCGCCCGGAGTCGCGGGAGCGCACTGATGTGCCTGCGGGTGCACGCCAGACTCGTGCACGGATGCCCCTGCGTCGAGTTGCGTGACGAGGCCTCCGGCGCGATCTGCTACCGCTGGGACACCGATGTCCCCGCCTCGGACATTCGCGGCCATGCGGTGCAGGACCTGATCCGAATGTTGTTGCTCGCCAGCGCGCAGGAGGCCGGAGGACGGGACGCACCGTTGCCACCTGCAAGCAACCGACTAGCGCGTCCGTGACAGGGGCGCCGCCACCGTGATTGCCGGAGCGATCGCATTCGCGCAGGATTATTCTGAATCCCCGTTGACGGCTGTTCGCTCGTCAGGTCAGCAACCCGTTGAAAATTTTACGGAACATCTTGGTTGGGCTCGGCGCGCTGTTTGTGCTGCTGTTGGCGTCCGTCGCCTACCTGGGACTGAGCGCATCGTCCTTTGTTGAGGAGACTCAGCCGTTCTTGCTGGATTTCACGGCGGACTTCGCGCGCAACTGGGAGGTCGCGACGGTCGAGGCGCGGATGACCGACGCGCTGGCCACCAACCTCAGAACGCCGCAGGGTCGCAACGTGATGAGTCAACTTAAGCAACTCGGCGCGTTCAAGGGCGGGCACGAGTTTGAATCGCGTCACTACAGTTCAGGAACCGACGGCAAGAGGGCCGAGATCGCCTTCGATGGGCGGTTCGAACACGCCGATGTCGTCGTGACAATCGTCGTTGAGCGCCGAGACGGGGTGGTCAAGGTCGATGGTTTTCATATTGCGCTGGACGATGGTGTTCAGCCGCAGTCAGACGCACGCGACGCGTGAGGGCTGCTAGAGCGGTTCCAGCTTCGCGATCGACTGCATCAGCCACTTCGAACCGGCCGATTCGAAGCTGACCTCGACCCGGGCACGCTCGCCCTCGCCTTCCAGCGACAGCACGATGCCCTCGCCGAACTTGCGGTGTGTGACCCGCTGCCCCAGCTTGAGCCCGGCGGAGTCGGTCTGGCGCAACCCGGGGCCTGCGCCGTAACCCAGCGGACGGCTGACGGACACACGCGGACGAATCTCCTCGACACAGTCCGGCGGCAGTTCGGCGAGAAAGCGTGACGGCACGCAGAACTGGGCGTTGCGGTAGAGCCGGCGGCTTTCGGCATGCGACAGCACGAGCTGTTCACGGGCCCGGGTGATGCCGACGTAGCAAAGCCGGCGTTCCTCCTCCAGCCCGCCTTCGCCGATCGCCCGTTCATGCGGGAACAGGCCGTCTTCCATGCCGATGAGGAACACGACGGGAAATTCCAGGCCCTTGGCCGCGTGCAGGCTCATCAGCTGGACCGCGTCTTCCCACTCGCCGGCCTGTTCCTCGCCCGCCTCCAGCGCCGCGTGGGCGAGGAACGCGGACAGGGCTGGCAGTTCTTCATCGCCTTCGGAGGGCTCGAAGCCGCGCGCGGCATTGGCCAGTTCGTCCAGGTTCTCGACCCGCGCCTCGGCCTGCTCGGTCTTGTCCTTGCCGTAGTGCTCGCGCAGGCCGGAGTGCTCGATCACGTGATTGATCTGCTCGCCGAGCGTGTGGTCGGTGGTGTCGTCGGCCAGGCGGTCGATGAGATCGCGAAAGCCGCGGACCGCGTTGCCCGCGCGGGGTGGCAGCTCGTCGGCGGAGAGACCGGCGGCGGTCCACATGGTCAGCCCGTCACGGCGGGCGCGATAGCGGATCTTCTCCAGCGTGGTCGCGCCGATGCCGCGGGTGGGCTGGTTCACCACGCGTTCGAAGGCGGCGTCGTCGCCGCGGTTCTCGACCAGCCGCAGATAGGCCAGCGCGTCCTTGATTTCGGCGCGCTCGTAGAAGCGCAGGCCACCGTAAACGCGGTAGGGCATCTGCTGGGTCAGCAGCGCTTCTTCCAGCGTCCGCGACATGGCGTTGGAGCGGTACAGGATGGCGCAGTCGCTGCGCTGGCCGCCGGCCGCGACCCAGGCCTGGATGCGGTTGACGACGAACTCGGCCTCGTCGCGCTCGTTGTAGGCGCGGTAGATCTGGATCGGTGGACCATCGGCATCCTCCGTCCACAATTCCTTGCCCAGCCGGCCGCTGTTGTGGGCGATCAGCGTGTTCGCCGTCTTCAGGATGTGGCCGGTGGAGCGGTAGTTCTGCTCCAGGCGGATCGTCTGAGTGCCCGGGAAGTCCTTGGGAAAGCGGATGATGTTCTCGACCCGCGCCCCGCGCCAGGAATAGATCGATTGGTCGTCGTCACCGACGACGAACAGCTTGGCACGGTCGCCGGCGAGCACGCGCAGCCAGGCGTACTGCAGCTTGTTGGTGTCCTGGAACTCGTCGACCAGGATGTGCTGGAACCGGTTGCGGTAATGCGCCTGGATCTGCGGGTTGTCGCGGCACAGTTCGTGGGCGCGCAGCAGCAGTTCGGCGAAGTCGACCAGATCGGCGCGTCGGCAGGCGTTCTCGTAGGCGCCGTAGATCTGGATCAGCGTGCGCCGGGTGTACTCGCCGCGATCATCCAGATCCCCCGGCCGCAGCCCTTCTTCCTTGCGTGCGTTGATGAAGCCGGTGACCTGCTTGGGTGCCCACTGGTCGTCCGGCAGTTCCATGCTCTTGAGCAGGCGCTTGACCAGCCGCTGCTGGTCGTCGGCATCCAGGATCTGGAAATACGGTCCCAGGCCAGCCTCCTTGGCATGCAGTCGCAGCATGCGATGGGCGATGCCGTGGAAGGTGCCGACCCACATGGCCCGGGTCGGAAACCGCACCAGCGACTCGATGCGCTGGCGCATCTCCTTGGCGGCCTTGTTGGTGAAGGTGACCGCCAGAATCGACAGCGGCGACACAGCTTCCACACCCATGAGCCAGGCCACGCGATGGGTTAGCACGCGGGTCTTGCCGCTGCCGGCGCCGGCGAGGATCAGACGGTGTTCGAGAGGGGCCGTGACGGCTTCGCGCTGAGCGTCGTTGAGCGGGTCAACGATGGGGGTGATATCGCCATCCATGGGCGGGAATTCTACCCGGCCCGCCGGCTCTCCGCAGGTGCGTCCGCCGGGCGGGGCGACCCCGCTTCCGTTGATCCAGATCAATGTTCTGCCGGGTTTAGGCCGGGGGTGGAGTCGCGGTTCGAACTTCGTTGATGCAGGTCAAATCCGGGGGTGTGTCGCAGGAGGATGCTCGCGCCCGTCAACGAACACATCTCACCTCGTCTCAGAAGGAGTCGATCATGCAGATCAACAACCGAATCACTTCACTGGCCGTTGTCGCGGGTCTCGCGTTCGGCGGCAGTGCATTCGCCGCCGAACTCGCGGCCGGCGATTTCTTTGTCCGCGCCGGGGTGGCCAACGTGATGCCCGACTCCGACAGCGACCCGGTACTCGGCGATCCGAACAACCGGGTGAGCGTTGATGACGCCACCTCGCTGGGGCTGACCCTGACCTACATGCTCACCGACCACTGGGCCGTTGAACTGCTGGGCGCCTCTCCGTTCGAGCACGACATTCAGGCGGAAGGCGGCATTTCGGCCGTCGGCAAGGCAGGAACGACCAAGCATCTGCCGCCCACGCTGTACGCCCAGTACTACGGCCAGCCCATGCCCAACCTGCACCTCTATGGCGGCCTGGGCATCAACCACACCCAGTTCTTCGACGAGGAAGCCTCCGACTCGCTGCGCACCGCGCTCGGCAACGACGTGACCCTCGGCCTGGAGGAATCCTGGGGCTGGGCGGTCAACCTCGGCGCCGACTATGACTTCACCGATCGCTGGTTCGGCACCGTGTCGCTGTGGTACGTGGACATCGAGACCACCGCGTCGGTTTATCTGGCCGATGGCTCCAAGGCGGACGAGTTCGATGTGACCATCGACCCGACCGTGGTCCTCGCCGGCGTCGGCTACCGCTTCTAGCCGCGACCGATACGGGGCGCTACTGCCGCCCCGGTCCCGGACCGCCGCCCCAGCGCACCGTGTACAGGTCGTGGCGGCGGTCCTTCAGGTTCTGCACCGTGCCGGACTTGCGTGCCTGGACCAGCGCGTCCAGTGACAGGTCGGCGAACGCGATCATCTCCACGTTGGGCGTGGTATCGGCGGCAATGCCGTCACGCGCGAACGGAAAGTCGCAGGGTGTGTAGATACCGGACTGCGCGTAGTGCATGTCCATGTTGAAGAACCGCGGAAGGTTGCCGACATTGCCCGCCGTCGCCACATAGATCTGGTTCTCGATGCAACGCGCCTGCGAGCAGTACCGCACCCGCAGGTAGCCGTAGCGCTCCTCGGTGGAGAACGGCACGAACAGCAGGTTCGCGCCCTGGTCGACCAGATGCCGGGTGAGTTCCGGGAATTCCGAGTCGTAGCAGATCAGCACGCCGATCGGTCCGCAGTCCGTATCGATGGCGCGCACCGTGTCGCCGCCGGTGATCTGCCACCAATAACGTTCGCCCGGGGTCGGGTGAATCTTCGCCTGCTCATGCACCTCGCCATTGCGCAGGCAGATCCACGCCACGTTGAGAAGTGTCCCGTCCGGCTGCTCGACGGGGTGCGAGCCGCCGATGATGTTGATGTTGTAGCGCAGAGCCAGGCGCTGGAGCAGGTCACGCACCGGCTCGGCGTACTCGGCGAGCTTGCGGATCGATTCCAGCGGGGACAGCGCCGCATTCTCGATCGACAGCAGCTGTACGGTGAAATATTCGGGAAAAACCACGAAATCGCAGCGATTGTCGGCGACCGTGTCGACAAAGTACGTGACGATCCGTTCGAACCCGGCCCAGTCGTCGATCGCGCGTTGCAGGTATTGCACCGATGCGATCCGCACCGTGGAGGCCGGCCGGTCCGGGGCGTAGGCCGCGTGCCGCGAGCGTGGCCGCTCGTGGGTGTTGCGCCACATCAGATGCACGGCATAGCCCAGTGAGGCGCGATCGGTGGGGTCGTAGCCGGGCAGCACGCCGATTGGCTCGAAGCCGTTGCGCAGCTGAAAGCTCATGACCTGATCACGCAGGTCGCCGGCCTTCACAGCGTCGACGTAGTCCTGAGCGGACGGATAGTCCGCGTGACGCTTGGCCAGTCCGGGCAGGCGGCCGCCGAACACGATGCCCTTGAGCCCCAGTTCGATGCAGAGCTTGCGGCGTGCGGTGTACAGGCGCTGGCCGAGTCGATGCCCGCGATGACTGCGGTCGACCATGACCTCGTAGCCGTAGAGCCAGTCGCCGTCGGGGTCGTGCGTGCTGCCGTAGCCGTTGCCGGTGATGCCCTTCCAGGTGTGCGGGCTCAGTGCGCGGCTTTCGGACAGACGGATGCTGGCGCAGTATCCGACCACCTCGCCGTCATGCACCGCGACCAGGTGGCCGTCCGGAAACCAGCGAATCTGCGCCGAGATCTGCTCGACGGAATAGTTGTCCTGCTCGCTGTAGGCAATCGCGCCCAGCCGGAGGATCTCGGGTACGTCGCCCAGCGTTGCCGGCCGGATCTCCAGCCGCTGCGCGCGATGATCGGTGGTGTCGGTCATTCAGCCTCCGCCTTTGGTCCGTGCAGCCGGACCGGCTGGTGGGTCTTGCGCACGCGCAGATTGATCATCTCCACCGCCACCGAGAAGGCCATCGCGAAGTAGATGTAGCCCTTGGGAATGTGGAAGTGCAGGCCTTCGCCGATCAGTGCGACGCCCACCAGGATCAGGAACGACAACGCCAGGATCTTCACCGTCGGATGGTTGTCGACGAAGCGCGACACTGCGCCGGCCGCGAACATCATGAAACCGACGGCCAGCACGATGGCGATGATCATCACCGGCACGTTCTCGGTCATGCCGATGGCGGTGATCACCGAGTCTAGCGAGAACACAATGTCCAGGATCATGATCTGGATGATCACCCCGGCGAAACCGGCCACCGCGCGGCCGCTGCCGTGTGACTCGTCGTCGCCCTCCAGCTTGTGATGGATTTCCAGCGTCGACTTCGCGAGCAGGAACAGACCGCCGCCGAGCAGGATCAGGTCCCGCCCCGAGACGGCATGCCCGAACACCGCGAACAGCGGCGCGGTCAGCTTCATGACCCAGGTCAGCGACAGCAGCAGAAGCACCCGCGTGATCATCGCCGCGGCCAGTCCCAGCGTGCGTGCCCGCGGCTGCTGCTCCACCGGAAGCCGGCTGGCGAGGATCGAAATGAAAATGATGTTGTCGATACCCAGAACGATCTCCAGCGCCGTCAAGGTGACCAGCGCGAGCAAGGCATCGACTTCGAAGAGACCCGTCATCGCGGACATCCGTGTTCAAGGAGGCGTCAGTATACGGACGCCGATGACCGTCTCCGGTTCCGCATTGCTTCGCCTATACAATGGGACGATGGCTGCGTTCACCGGGGTCGCGCGACCTGCATGATGACCACCAGGATTCAAGGAATGATTCGACGATTTCTCCCTCGAGCGCTGATCGTGGCGCTGGCTCCACTGCTGCTCATCGCCTGCGAGGGCGAGTTGCAGATTCGCCTCACCGACGCTCCGGCCGACGAGGCCACCGCGGTCAACGTCGAGATCACCGGCGTGGAACTGCTGACCGATGCGGGCACTGCCGAAACCTACGACTTCGACGAGCCGCGGACCATCAATCTGGCCGATCTCAGCGGCGGGCGGACGGTGACCCTGGTCTCCGATGACGACACGCCCGGCGGGACCTACAGCGGCATCCGTCTGCTGATCAATGCCGTGGCCGGCGAGTCGGATTCGACCATTACCTTCTCCGACGGTGGCGAGTTCCCGCTGGTGCTCAGCAACGCCGGTGGCGGCAGCCGCAGCGTCTCCCGCAACTTCACCGTCGAAGAGGACGAGCGCACGGCGCTGACCATCGACTTCGACCTGCGGCGGTCCATCCTGGAACCCACCGGGACCTCCACCGACTACCGCCTCGCGCCGCGGCTGCGGCTGGTGCTGGATGAGGACGCCGGCACGCTGACCGGCACCGTCGACGAATCCAGGCTGACGGATTCGGATTGTGACAACGGGGACAACAACGACGTCGGCAACGTCGTCTACGTCTTCTCCGGCAACAGCGCCACCGTCAGCGATCTCGACAACTCGGTCGACGACGCGATCACCTACGGTGCGGTGGAGATGGACGACGTCTCGGGCGAATACACCTACACCGTGGGATTCCTGCCCGAAGGCAACTATACCGTCGCATTCACCTGTCAGGGGCGCCTGGACGATCCGCTGGTGCAGGACGACATCGAGTTTTCCGGTCAGACCAACGTCAGTATCGATGCCGGTGATACGGAGACCGTGGATTTCGATTAGCGCTCGGCTAGCGGGGGGTGCATCGACCGTCATCGCCCGGTCACATAACTGTCACGGATCGATCAAACACGATCGGTAGCTTGGTGGAAACCT
>NZ_CAXFCL010000335.1:0-1868 GCF_964000955.1 uncultured Abyssibacter sp. | reverse complement strand
CTGGGCGCGGCCGGTGCCCTGGTGTCGGAACTGGCCGATCTGGAGCTGCCCCAGGTACTGGTCGACGACAGCCTGCTGGGTTTGCAGGCGCTCGCCCGGGGCTGGCTGGACCGGTTCGATACCCGCGTGATCGGTGTGACCGGCAGCAACGGCAAGACCACGGTCAAGCAGATGCTGGCGGCGATTCTGGAGCCGGTCGGCCCGACGCTGGCGACGCATGGAAACCTGAACAATCACATCGGGCTGCCGCTGACGCTTCTGCGACTGCGCGAGCAGCATCGCTATGCCGTGCTGGAGATGGGCGCCAGCAAGCCCGGCGACATCGCCGAGCTGGTGGGCATCGCGGCGCCGCATGTCGCGGTGATCACCCACGCCGCGGCGGCGCACCTGGAGGGCTTTGGCAGCCTGGAGGGCGTGGCCCGCACCAAGGGCGAGATTTACTCCGGCCTGCGTGATGACGGCGTGGCCGTGATCAACGTCGACGATGCCCACGCCGGGCTTTGGCGCGAGCTCGCCGGCGTTCATCGGTGCTTGAGCTTCGGCCTGGACACGCCGGCCGATGTCACCGCGAGAGAGATCCGCATGGATGGCGCGCAGATGAGCTTCACCCTGCGACTGCCTGATGACGACACCGAAGTCCGGCTGCCGGTGATTGGGCGCCATAACGTGATGAACGCGCTGGCGGCGGCAGCCGTGGCGCAGGCGCTGGGCTGCACCGCCCGGCAAATCGCCGACGGCCTGGCGCGGCTGGAGCCGGCGCCGGGTCGCATGACGCCGCGCATCGCGTCCTGCGGTGCCCGCTTGTTCGACGACAGCTACAACGCCAACCCGACATCGCTGGCCGCCGCGCTCAGCGTGCTCGGTCAGCAGGACGGTCATCGCTGGCTGGCGCTGGGAAACATGAATGAGCTTGGTAGTGATGCCGTCGCTGCGCATCGGAAGGCTGGCGAGCAGGCACGCGCGGCTGGCGTGGAGCGACTGTTCGTCGTCGGCGATCTGGCGGTTCATGCCGCCGAAGGCTTCGGGTCCGGCGCCGTGGCCGCCGATTCGATGGAGCAGATGATCGAGCAGGTGAGCGAGTCCCTGGACGACACGGTTTGTCTGCTGATCAAGGGTTCGCGCGGTGCGCGGATGGAGCGCCTGGTGCAGGCGCTCGGCACGGTGGAGCTGCACTGATGCTGTACCACCTGACCGACGCACTGGAGCGGATCTACAGCGGCTTCAATCTGTTCGACTATCTCACCGTGCGCGCGATTCTCGGCGTGCTGACGGCGCTGGTCGTCTCGCTGCTGTGCGGACCCATCCTGATTCGCCGCCTGACCACCCGCCAGATCGGGCAGGTGGTTCGCGACGACGGTCCGCAAAGCCATCTGGTCAAGGCCGGCACGCCGACCATGGGCGGGTTGCTGATTCTTGCCGCGGTGATCATCGCGACGCTGCTGTGGTCCGATCTCACCAACCGCTTCGTCTGGATCGCGGTGTTCGTGACCGTGGCCTTCGGCGTGGTCGGCTTCATCGATGACTACCGCAAGATCCGCTACGGCAACTCCAAGGGGTTGTCGGCCAAGGCCAAGTACTTCTGGCTGAGTCTGACCGGGTTTCTGGCCACCGGCGTGCTCTATGCCACCGCGCAGACACCGGTGGAGACGACGCTTTACTTCCCGTTCTTCAAGCAGCTGGCGATTCCGCTTGGCGGCTTCTTCGTGCTGTGGGGCTATTTCGTCATCGTCGGCACGAGCAACGCGGTCAACCTCACCGATGGCCTGGATGGTCTGGCGATCATGCCCTGCGTGCTGGTCGCCTCGGCCCTGGGCGTGTTCGCCTATGCCACCGGCAACACGGTGTATTCCGAATACCTTGGCATTCCG
>NZ_CAXFCL010000334.1:0-8951 GCF_964000955.1 uncultured Abyssibacter sp. | reverse complement strand
GCGGGCGACGCCGTCCATTGTTCGCGCCTGCCTGTATCTGACGGATGACGAGACCCCGTTCGCCACCTATGGGGTCGCGGACCAACCGCCGTGCCCGTCGCGGGGCGTGGAGCTGGTTGATGGCAACAGCCGCCTTCACCAGCGCGTGCCGGTTCGGCTGCTGGATGAGGCGGTCGGGGAACTCACGCTTAGCGCCACCCTGGCCCCCCTGCGAGAGCAGTTGCTGCGCCAGGTCGGCATTACCCTGGCGATCCTGGTCGGCAGCCTGCTGATCACCGTGCCCCTGATGTCGCGCCTGCAGCGGGTGATCACCGATCCGGTGCTGCGCCTGGGCGCACTGGCGCGGCGTGTCTCCGAGACCAGCGATTACTCGATGCGTGTGCCCGACGCCGGCCGTGACGAGATCGGCCAGCTCACGCGGGACTTCAACGCCATGCTGGAACAGATCGAGCGCAGCAATGCCGAGTTGCTGGACGCGCAACAGGATCTCGCCTCGCAGGTCGAGGAGACCCAGGCCGCGAACCACGATCTGGAACGCACCATGGAGCAGCTGCGTGAGACGCAGGCGCAACTGGTGCAGACCGAAAAGCTCGCATCGCTGGGCGGGCTGGTGGCCGGCGTGGCGCACGAGATCAACACGCCGGTCGGAGTCGGCGTGACCGCGGCGTCCACGCTGCGCAGCAGCGCCGAAACGCTGCGTTCAAGCTACGAGACCAACAATCTCAAGCGCTCGGATCTGAGTAGCTTCATCGACCTGACGGAAGAGTCCACGCGCATCATCCTGAGCAATCTTCAACGTGCCTCCGATCTGGTGCAGAGCTTCAAGCAGGTGGCGGTGGACCAGTCCAGCTCCGAGCGTCGGGTGTTCGATCTGCATGACTACGTGGACGAGGTCCTGCTCAGCCTCACGCCGCGTCTGAAGAAGACGCCGCACCAGATGGTGGTCGACATTCCGCCCGGACTGATGGTCGATTCGTATCCGGGCGCGCTGGCGCAGATCCTCACGAACCTCGTGGGCAACGCGCTGCTGCACGCGTTCGATGACGGGCGTCAGGGCACCTGCACCATCACCGGGAAGGCGGTGGGCGGCGATGTCGAGCTCGTGTTCAGTGACGATGGCGTCGGCATGCCGCCGGACCACGCGCGCAGAATTTTCGATCCGTTTTTCACCACCAAACGCGGCTCCGGCGGCAGCGGGCTGGGAATGCACATTGTGTATAACCTGATGAGCCAGATGCTGCATGGGCGCATCCGTGTCGACAGCACCGTGGGGCAGGGCACGCGCTTCACGCTGACGTTTCCGACGCAGGTGCCGGCCGCAGGAGAGAGCATCCAATGAACGACGATTTGCTCGATTTTGTCGACGATGACGACGAGGTGCCAACCTCCGGGGGAACCCGCGACTGGAAGGTGCTGATCGTGGATGACGACCAGGACATTCACGACGTCACCACGCTGGCGCTCGCCGGGCTGAGCTTCAGCGGCCGCGGCATTCAGTTCCTTCATGCCTATTCCGGCAAGGAAGCCTGCGCCATGGCGCGCGAGCAGCCCGACATCGCGTTGATGCTGCTGGATGTGGTGATGGAATCGGATCACGCCGGACTGGATGTGGTCGAGTACGTGCGCAACGAACTCGGTAACCGCTTCATCCGCATCATCCTGCGCACCGGTCAGCCCGGTCAGGCGCCGGAGATCGATGTCATCACCCGCTACGACATCAACGATTACAAGCACAAGACCGAACTGACCCGCCAGCGGCTGTTCACCACCATCTACACCGGGTTGTCCGCCTACCGGGATCTGATCGCGCTGGATGCCAACCGGCGTGGCCTGGAGAAGGTGATCGAGGCCTCCGCGCGCATCTTCGAATTGCAGTCGCTGGAGAGGTTCGCTCAAGGCGTGATCGAGCAGCTTTGCGCGTTGCTGTTCCTGGAGCAGGACGCGGTGATGCTGCACGCCTCCGGCATGGCGGCCGAGGCCTCGCTACCGCATCTGAAGGTTCTCGCCGGCTCGGGGCGTTTCGAGCCGCTGGTCGGATCCGACGCTTCCACCGTGCTGGACGCCGAGACGCTGGCGAAGATCGCCAAGGCGCGTGACGAGGGGCAGCTCATCTACCACGAGCACGATATCGCCGCGGTGCCCGGAGTCGGTTCCAAGGCCAGCAGTTTCGTGGTCTATCTGGAATCCGACGCGGTTCTGGACAGCGGCGGTCGCAAGCTGGTGGAAATGTTCTGCCGCAACGTCGCGATTGCCTGGGACAACCTGCAGAAATTCAAGCACGCCGTCGATTGAAACAAGACGCCCGGCTGTCGCCGGGCGTTTGTGACATCGGATCGCGGATCAGTTGGACTGCCCGCCACCGGCGCGGCGACGCGGCCGCCGCCGGCGTTTCGCTCCGGACGGCGCGGATTTCTGTTCGCCGCCGTGCGCTTGTCCGCCACGAGACGGGTTGCGCGATTTCTGTTGCTGACCACCACGCGATCCGTTGTTGCGCGGCGGGCGTGAAGGCCGAGGGCCGCGTTCGTCGCGTTCCTGGGCCGGCAACGGAGCGTTCATGTCGAAGCCCTCGACCTCGCGCACCGGGATGCGCCGACCGATGAGCCGCTCGATGCCCTTGAGCAGCTTGGCCTCCTCTCCGTCGACCAGCGATAGCGCCTCGCCCTCGACACCGGCGCGACCGGTGCGGCCGATGCGATGGACGTAGTCCTCCGGCACGTTCGGCAGTTCGAAGTTGATGACATGCGGCAGCTGATCGATGTCGATACCGCGGGCGGCGATGTCCGTCGCCACCAGCACGCGCACGGTGCCGGCCTTGAAGCCGTTCAACGCGTTGGTGCGTGCGTTCTGGCTCTTGTTGCCATGCAGGGCGGCGGCGGTCAGGCCGTCGGACTCCAGCTGCTTGCACAGGCGGTTGGCGCCGTGCTTGGTCCGCGTGAACACCAGCACCTGCTGCCAGTTGTTCGAGCCGACCAGCCAGGACAGCAGCGCGCGCTTGCGGCGCTTCTCCACATGGATCACCGACTGGGCGATCGTTTCCGCCGTCGAGTTCTTCGGCGTTACGTTGATCTCGGTCGGATCATTGAGCAGGCGCTTCGCCAGCTTGCGAATGTCGTCGGAGAACGTGGCCGAGAACAGCAGGTTCTGACGCTGCGCCGGCAGTTCCTTGATCACGCGCTTGATGTCATGGACGAAGCCCATGTCCAGCATGCGGTCGGCCTCGTCGAGCACGAACACCTCGATGGCCGACAGGTCCAGATGACCTTCGCGCACATGGTCGAGCAGCCGGCCCGGCGTGGCGACCAGCAGATCCAGCCCTTTCTGGATGGCGGCGATCTGCGGGCGCGGGCTCACACCGCCAAAGATCACGGCCGAGCGCGGCCGTACATCGCGGCCATAAGTCTCGACGCTTTCGGCGACCTGGGCGGCCAGCTCACGCGTGGGCGTCAGGATCAGCACGCGCGGCGCCTTGCCCCGCCGAGCCTCGGAGGCAACCAGCTTGTGGAGAATCGGCAGCGTGAACGCCGCCGTCTTGCCTGTGCCGGTCTGCGCCGCCGCCATCAGATCCTGGCCGGAGAGCACCGCCGGAATGGCCTTCTGCTGAATCGGCGTGGGGGTGGAATAACCTTCGCGCGCAACAGCGCTTAGCAGGGCTTCATTGAGCCCGAGTTCGGAAAATGACATGAAAACTCCTGAAGCCTGTCGCGCATGCGCGCGGTCCGGTTCAGGCTGATGAAAAAAGAGCAGCTAGATGCTGCGATAGACCCGGTCGCTGGTGGACCGGAAGCCGCCTTCACCGGAGGAGGGCGGGCTGAGGACGCGCAGTGTACACGTGATGGCGCAACGTTTGGGAATGAACTGGGCGCGGAATCGAATGATCTTCGCCAAGTGACTGTTCTGAGCGGTCGTGATCCTTCACCGCCAGCGCAGCCACAATCTGAGCCTCCAGAGAGACGACCAAACGATCCGGCAATGGCACCACCCGGTCCTTGTTGCCCTTGCCACCGCGAACCGTGATCTGCGAATACGCGAAATCCACATCCTGCACCCGAAGCCGCAAGGCCTCCATCAATCGCAACCCTGCCCCGTACATCAAGCCTGCTGCGAGAAACTGCGCCCCGGACAACTGCCCCAACACCGCACCGACTTCGCGGGTCGACAACACCACCGGCACCTGCCGCGACGCCTTGGCCCGTACAACGTCGGTCAGCCACTCCGGCTCCATCTTCAGCACATGGTGATAAAGAAACAAAATGGCGGACATCGCCTGATTCTGCGTCGACGCCGACACCCTCCTGGACACCGCCAAATGCGTCAGAAACGCTTCTATTTCCGGCTTTCCCAACTCGCGCGGATGCCGCTTATCGTGAAACAGGATGAACCGCCGAACCCACAGCGTGTATGTTTGCTCCGTGCGATACGAGTAATGCTTGGCACGAATTGCATGACGTAACTGATCCAACAACTTGGGTTGAGACGACGACATGGCAGCAATACCACCAACGAGCCTGTCGTGAACCTACGGAAAAACGACGGAATGCAGGACACCCACTGCCAAATTTCATCGATTTCACCGACCCTCAGCGGCGTGTTAGGCGGCCGATGGCGGCAATTGACCGGCACAGCGGCCGCATTTCTCCAGCCGCACCTCGTCAAATCAACGACTTACGTGATATCGCAGCACGTTACACGGCCTAAAGCGGAGACATTAGGCCGCCTATGTCCACCCAATAAGCGTTGGGGCTAGGAGCGTTTCGCATGGCTATAGACAAGAACGCGGGAGTCACTATGTCCAACGAAGTAACAATTGTCCGGTTGTACTGCATGAGAGGGCTCTACCTACTCAACTTCGTCGTTCTCGGCCTCGACGTATGGCCAGCACTTATCAATCACACGGGCGCCTGGGATCCCGTAAAAGGGGTTGCTTTCAGCTGGTGGGCGACCTTGTCGCTGCTGAGCGCGCTCGGCTTCCGGTATCCCTTGCAAATGCTGCCTTTGCTGCTTGCGCAAATGACCTACAAAGTCATATGGCTCGTTACAATTGCGCTTCGCGAATGGACGGATTTCAGCTCAATAGGCCTTACCAAATCCATGCTTGTCGGACTACCCATTGATCTGATCGTTATTCCTTGGCCATATGTTCTTTCTAACTACGTGAAGAAGCGCGGAGACAGATGGAGGTAGCTTTTGTCCCTGGCACCCCCAATGCGTCGCGCTTGGTGCGATGCTTAGGCCCAACAATCGCGTCCAGCCGACGTATTTGCCGCCGCTTCGCTCTGGCAAATCCGCGGCTGATGCTCGGCGTTATGTGGTCTGACTTCGTCGCCTACTTTGCGGAACCGCCCTGGCCGGTCCAGGGGTTAGTTGTAGCCGCGTTAATATGGGTACTGCAACGCGGAAGGTCCTGGTTAGCGGACCTGGGACTTTGGTTACATCAGCGTTTTTTCAGGCCTTTCTCAAGGCAACGCCGCCTGAAGCGTCTCTTATGGCTCAGGCGTGCGGGTAGATCTCAAGTTGATGTATTTGAGCAAATAGTTAAAACACAGGTGGCGAAATGTATCTTTATGGTTTCCGCTGTTGTATTTGCATTTGCGTTCCTAACAGGGCCACTATTTCTTGCCAGCAGCGGTGGAACCCGTTATGCGTTACTAGGCCTCTCTCTTCCAGTCTACGTTCTGGAAATTATTTGGTTATTGAATGACCACACGCTTAAAGTGCTAAAGAGAAGGCATGATCGACACCTCCGTTCAAATGCCACATAACAAGCCAGTAAAGCCGAAGCCAAACCGCTACGCGCTTTGGTTCCCTTCGCTGCGCTCCGGCTCGGCTTACTTCAAGCGTTAGCTGCCAGATGAAGCGTGTCTCCGCTCTTACTATTCTAGTTTGCTCAATTGTCTACGGGGTTATCCCGACTGCAGCAAGTGCAGCGGCAACGTACTGGTCGCTGACGTCCGGGATTACTCCTTCTGACTTCAGCTTCACCGCCCTAGGAGTCGTCGCGTATTGCGCCGCTATTGTGGTATCCGCAGTAGCGCTCAGGGTTTTCTCTAAAAGCGCCAACTATCTCAACTCCCTCATAGGTTACTTGGCGGCATCCGGGGTACTTTCTGCCGCGCTTTTCGCTATTAACGTTCCAATCGGGAACCCTATTCTTTGGGTAGTCGCAACTTTCAAGGATTTTGGTCTCATCTTTGTCGGAGTCGTCTTGGGTTCAAAACTTCACGCTGACGCACAGCATGCTCAGCTTGGCTGGCGAGAGTAGAGGGCAGGTGAAATTGGCAGCTAACAAGTGCTTGCAACCGACAAAATTTCCGCTGCGCGAAAATTTCGCGGCTGAAGCACGGCGTTAGGCGTACTTGCAACCGCCGCTTCTGAACCCCATGCATCGCATATATAAAGTTTCGCTCTTAGTGATATTTTTTGTGACCGTTCTCGCTTATTGGTTAGAGGGTGGGTTTGGAGCGTTTACCATAGCTCTGCTTGTCGGTTCGATAGTGGGGTTTTTATCTGTGGTTCCGGAGCTGATAAATATTTTGCGCTCATGGATAATCAAGGGTCGATGATGAGTTGCAGACGTGTTAGCTCCCGATTGGGTTTTTCAATAACTTTATCGAGCACGCCTAACCAATTGGTCAAGTGGACGCCAAACCCGCTCCGCGTGTTTGGTTCCCTCCGCGCTGCGCGCTCCGGCGCCCCTTACCTCAAGCGTTAGCTGTCATGTCTAGATACAGACTCGCGTTAAGCGTCGGAACCGCCAGTCTCATCTTTTTTTTCATATTTGTGTTGTTTCTAGCGGCGTTGCAACCGAACCCTGACAGCCTCTGGTATCAGTGGGCGCAGGTGGTCGGCTTTGCACTTTCCATGAGCGTTGTAATTCCTGGCCTGTTTCTCTGGATGTCTGGATTTCGGCGATACCAGGCGTACATCGGCACGTCGGGATTAAAGTGGGTTCTATATGCATCAGCATTCACTTTTTTGGCCGCATTCGTCCTCGAATTGCGTTACGGAAAGGAGCTAGATGCCAGCTAACCAATCGGTCAAGTGGACGCCAAACCCGCTGCGCGTGTTTGGTTCCCTCCGCGCTGCGCACTCCGGCGCCCCTTACCTCAAGCGTTGGGCGTCATGGAAATAGCGATGCAGCCGACACAGCAACAAATTGATTCATACATGGCGGCTCACCAAGCGTTTATGGCTGGTAATCACGATTCATCCTTCAACGAGATGAAGCGCCTAGCACATGAAGGTCTTGCAGATGCTCAGCATTTCGTCGGGTGGTGCTACGAACAAGGCATTGCAGTGGAAAGCAATCCGGAGCAAGCATTTCATTGGTGGGAGAAAGCCGCAGAACAGGGCATTGCGGAATCGCAAAACGCCATCGGCTCTATGCTGGCGGCTGGCGAAGGTTGCAAGAGGAATCGCCCGCTTGGTGCATATTGGTTGGCGCTTGCCGCCTCAACTCACGATGAGAACGAGTTCGTCACCACTGCAGCTGATTCGGAAAAGGCCCTGAAGCAGTTGTTGAAAGAGATGTCGTCAGATGAAATCAATGAATTCAAGCAGATGGCTGAAGCAGCCGCCCAACAAGGCGCTTGAGTCCGACGCGCACTGCGTGCGCGCGGCTCAGCTTCAGCGTTAGATGGCAATGGATTCCCCACGCCGCACAATTATCGGCTTCTGCCTTGCGTTTTTCGCGTCGTTGTCTGCTTTGCTTCTTGCGGTCATTGCCGCGGGGCCACGGAACGAACTATTGCTACCCATGCTGGTGCCTTACTTGCTAATCGGCGGCATCGTAGTTGCAACGTCATTGGCTGTTGGAGGCTTGCCGCTGCTACTGATTCTCGAACGGCTGCGTTACCGCAAGCTCTGGCCATACCTCGCTGGATCGGTTGTACTTAGCGCAGTGTTCGTCTTTCTCTTTAAACCGTTTGGTCGTGACGCAATTCCATCGCTAGTGCAGCAAGCGGCAGTGTGCAGTTCCATCGGGGCGGTTGGGGCTTTTGTTTTGTGGTTTTCAGTTGTTCGTCGTGGTGCTAAAAATGCCAACTAACAACGCCATGGAGAGGGACATATTTTCCGCTACGCGCTTCGCGCTCCACTCCAAATATGCCCCTCATAGCGAGCGTTAGGTTGCATCCATCGTGAGCCTTCGTGACGAAGTATTAGGCGCAGTAGAACTGCTCTCGCTGCCGTCAAAGCAGTTAGCCTACGAACGAGAAGTGCCAACAGTTCATGCGCCGAGTGAACTGATTTGTTTGTATTGCGATGACTTGTACCATCCCAAAAGTAGCGTGTTCCTTGATAGCTTTAACGAGGAAGAATTGAGAGAGTTGGCACACCTGTATGGTGTGGTGGTCCAGGCATCAAAGCACCAAGCTCCAACGGTCACTGAACTGCTCAAAACAGATGAATGGCGCGTAGTTATCTCAGTAGCAAAGTCAGTCTATGAGTCACTTAGCCGTGCAACCTAACAATGCGTTTCAAGGGACGTTTGACCCGCTGCGCACCCTTGCTAACGCAAGGCCACGCATCGCATCAAACGCCCCTGAACGCAGGCGTTAGGCACTAAGGAGAACCTGTAGACAATGAGCCAAGAAGAAAACCCACCGAAATATCCTTCTGCCGAAGAGTTTTGTCTCAGAGTCCCACTTTATGAACAGTTTTCTTACGACGACGAAAAAAACAACGGATTCTTCTCGCTAGAGCAATTCGAAGGGACACTCGATTTTCATTGTCCTGGCTGTGGACAACATAGCGTGTTTACTGTTCGAAAAAATAACTATCACCAAGATTCTTATTACAGGAACTATGTCTTTTCATTAGCATTCAATTGCTCAAGAGATAGTTCACATAAGGCGCTTTTCATATTTCGCGCACAGGGTTCTACCCCGTTTCCACGGACGGTTTGAAAAGGTCCGAAAACTTACGGTCTTGCCTTGCGACTCTGCGCCGCATTC
>NZ_CAXFCL010000333.1:0-6253 GCF_964000955.1 uncultured Abyssibacter sp. | reverse complement strand
CCGTGGGTCGCCTGATCCAGGCGATCCGCAAGCAGTCGCAGGCCAACATCGAGCTCGCCGCGACCCAGGCCGCGCTGTCACCGGACGCGCCGATGGCGGCCTCCCACGGCACGAAATACCCGGTCGTGCAGGGCCCGATGACCCGCGTGTCCGACTCCGCCGCGTTCGCCGTCAAGGTCGCTGAAGGCGGCGGCCTGCCGATGCTCGCGCTGGCGCTGATGCGCGGCGAGCAGGTCAAGGCGCTACTGGAAGAAACCCGCGATTCCATTGGTGAAAAACCCTGGGGAATCGGTCTGTTGGGCTTTGTTCCTCAGAAACTGCGTGAAGAACAGATCAAGGCCGTGCTGGCCTGCAAGCCCACCTACGCACTGATCGCCGGCGGCCGTCCGGACCAGGCCGCGCATTTCGAATCCGAAGGCATCCCGGCCTACATCCACGCCCCCGCTCCCGCCCTGCTGAAGATGTACCTGGATCAGGGCGCGTATCGCTTCGTGTTCGAGGGTCGCGAATGCGGCGGCCACATCGGACCGATCGCCAGCTTCCCGCTGTGGGAGCAGATGATCCGCGTGTTGCTGGATCAGGTGAAACCGGCCGACGCACCCAAGGTGCACGTGCTGTTCGCCGGCGGCATCAACGACGCCCTCTCCAGCGCCATGGTCGCCGCGATGGCCGCGCCGCTGGTCGAGCGTGGCATGAAGGTCGGCGTACTGATGGGCTCGGCCTATCTGTTCACGCAGGACATCGTCGAATCCGGTGCCATCGTCTCCGGCTTCCAGTCCGAGGCCGTGGCCTGCAAACGCACGGTCGGCCTCGCCACGGGCCCCGGCCATGCCAGCCGCTGCGCCGATACCGCGTTCGCCCGCGAGTTCTTCGACACCCGTCGCAGCATGATCGCCAAGGGCGCGCCGGCCAGCGAGATCTCCGAGGTGCTGGAAGATCTGAACCTCGGCCGCCTGCGTATCGCCAGCAAGGGCGTCAACCGCGATGCATCGGGCCAGATCGTGCAGATCGAGGAAGCCGAACAGCACCGCGACGGCATGTACATGATCGGTCAGGTCGCGACGCTGGCCGACGGCGTGCAGACCATCGAGGCCCTGCACGAATCGGTCTCCACCGCGGCCACGGACACGCTGTCGGCCTGGAGCCTGGAGCGCACCGAACGCGCCGCCAAGGCCAAGCCGTCGGACATCGCCATCGTCGGTATCGGCACGCTGCTGCCCAAGGCCGAACAGGTCGACGATTTCTGGAACATCGTCCTGAACAAGCGCAAGGTCACCGACGTCGTGCCCAAGACCCGCTGGGACTGGGAGCTTTACTACGACCCGGACAAGACTGCCCGCGACAAGGTTTACTCCAAATGGGGCGGCTTTCTCGACGAAATCGCCTTCGACCCGCTGAAGTTCGGCATTCCGCCGAAGTCGATGAAGGCCATCGACCCGATGCAGTTGCTGTGCCTGGAAGCCACATACCGGGCGCTGAACGACGCCGGCTACGCGGACGGTGATTTCGACCGCGAGAACACCAGCATCATGCTCGGCGCCGGCGGTGGTGTGGGCGATCTGGGCATGCAGTACGGCGTGCGCTCGGAAATCCCGCGCTTCGTCGACGCTCCGTCCGACGAGGTCTGGGACCGCCTGCCGGAATGGACGCAGGAGTCCTTCGCCGGCGTGTTGCAGAACGTGGCCGCGGGCCGCGTCGCCAACCGCCTGGACTTTGGTGGCCGCAACTTCACCGTGGACGCCGCCTGCGCCTCGTCGCTGGCCGCGGTCAGCCTGGCGGTGGACGATCTCGAAACCGGCCGCGCCAATGTCGCGCTGGCCGGTGGTGTCGACACCGTGCAGGGACCGTTCGGCTTCCTGTGCTTCTCCAAGACCCAGGCGCTGTCCCCCACCGGAACCGCACGCAGCTTCGACAAGGCCGCCAACGGCATCGTCATCTCCGAAGGCGCCGCCGTGCTGGTGATGAAGCGCCTGGCCGACGCCGAACGCGATGGCGACCGCATCTACGCGGTGATCAAGGCCGTTGCCGGTTCCTCCGATGGCAAGGCGCTGGGCATGACCGCGCCGCGTCCGGAAGGCCAGATGCGCGCGCTGGATCGCGCCTATGCCAAGGCCGGATTCCGTCCGACCGATCTAGGCCTGGTCGAGGCTCACGGCACCGGCACGCCGGTGGGTGACAAGGCCGAGGCCGAAACCATCACCCGCACGCTCAAGGCCGAGGGCGCCGGGCCGCAGACCGTGTCCCTGGGCTCGGTCAAGACCATCGTCGGCCACACCAAGGCCGCCGCCGGGGTCACCGGCCTGATCAAGGTCGCCATGTCACTGCACCACAAGGTGCTGCCGGCCCATGCGGGTGTCGACGATCCGATCGACACCATCGCCGATGCCGACTCGCCGGTTTATCTGCTGGACGAACCCAAACCATGGCTGGCCAAGCCGGGCGAAAAGCGCCGTGCCGGCGTCTCCGCGTTCGGCTTCGGCGGCACCAATTTCCACGCCGTGCTCGAAGGCTATGACGGCGAGCTGGATGCCCAGGCCGCGCCGGTGGGCGCCGTCGACTGGACGCAGGAGCTGTTCGTGTTCCGCGCCGCGGACGCCGCCAAGCTCGGCGAATCGCTGGGCCGCATGGTCACCGCGCTGCGTCAGGGCACGAACCTGCCGCTGCGGCATCTCGCCTACTCGCTGGCGGCCGATGCCGACGCCCAAGTGGCCAAGACCGGCAAGACGCCCGCGGCCTGCGCCACCGTCGTCGCCGGCAGCTACGACGAGCTGATCAAGGGCCTGGAAGCGGCCATCGCCTCGCTGGGCGGTGAATCGCGCCCGCTGCCGCCGACCGTTCTGGTCTCCACCCAGGTGCCGGAGGCCGCGCCGCAGGTCGGCTTCGTCTATCCCGGCCAGGGTGCCCAGCACGTGAACATGGGGCGTGAGGCCGGGCTGTTTCTCTCCGACATCCGCGACGGGCTGGCCCGCGCGCATGATGTGCTGGCCGATGACCTCGACACGCTGCTGGACAAGCTGATGTGGCCGCGTGCCGCATTCACCGACGAGCAGCGCAAGGCCCAGACCGCCGCGCTGACCGACACCCGCATCGCCCAGCCGGCGATCGGCGCCCTGGAACTGGGCATGACGGCGCTGGTCCGGCGACTGGGCATCACGCCCAGCGCGGCGGCCGGCCACAGCTATGGCGAGTACGCCGCGCTGTACTCGGCCGGCGTGCTCAGCGACAGCGACTTCCTGAAACTGTCGGCGCTGCGCGGCCGCGTGATGGCCGAGGCCTCCGCCTCCGGCACGCCGGGCGGCATGGCCGCCGTGCAGGCCGAACGCGACAAGGTCACCGAAGCGCTGAAAGCCTTCCCCAGCCTGTCGGTCGCCAACCACAACGCGCCGACGCAGACCGTGATCTCCGGCCCGAAGGCCGATATCGACAAGGCCGCCGCCGCGCTGACCGAGCAGGGTTTGCAGACCCGCGTGCTGCCCGTCTCCGGCGCCTTCCATACCGAACTGGTCGCCGCCGCGCAGAAGCCGCTGTCCAAGGCGATCCACAAGGCGACGATGAACCCGGCGGCCTTCCCGGTGTACTCGAACACCACCGGCCTGCCCTACCCGAGTGACCCGGCCGAGATGTATGCCCGTCTCGAACGGCACATGCTCAGCCCGGTGGAGTTCGTCTCCGAGGTCCAGGCCATGCATGCCGCCGGCATCAAGCTGTTCCTGGAGATCGGACCCAAGTCGATCTGCTCGAACATGATCAGGAAGACGCTGGACGGCACCGACGCACAAACCGTCGCGCTGGACGGCAACGGCGGCGGCCTGCGTGGCCTGCTGGGCGCCCTGGGTCAGCTGATGACGCTGGGCGTGCCGATGCAGGCAGCCGCGCTGTTCGCCGGCCGCCCGGTCGAGAAGGTCAAGCTCGAACGGCTGGCCGAACTGGTCAAGCCGGCGTCGCTGTCGCCCACCACCTGGTACCTGTCCGGTGGCTGCGCGCGGCCGATGGACGATCCGATCCTGCGCATGGGCAAGCTGCCGCCAATGCTCCGCGCCGACGCGGAAGAAAAGGTCGCCGAGATGAAGGCGTTGCGCGAAGCCGCGGCACGACCGGCCACCGTGGCCGCGCCGGCCGCGAATGCGCCGGCGGCGCCGGCTCCGGTCGCCGCATCGGCTCCGATGGCCGGCAGCGGCGAGGCACTGGCCGCCTACCAGCAGACCATGCGCGAGTTCCTGTCCTTGCAGGAGCGCGTGATCCAGCAATATCTGGGCGGTGCCGCACCCGAGGCCGCGGCGCCGACGGTTCAGACACCGGCCATGCCACCGATGGCGCAGCCCGCACCGCCTCCGGCAGCTCCGGCTCCCGCCCCGATGGCCGCTCCCAGCGCGCCGGCCGCGCCGGTCGCCCAGACACCGGCAGCCACGCCGTCACTGACCGCGGAGGAGCTGCAACGTCGGCTGCTGGGCATCGTGTCCGAACTCACCGGGTACCCGGACGACATGCTCGACCTGGATCAGGACCTGGAAGCCGAACTGGGCGTCGACTCCATCAAGCGGGTGGAGATTCTCGGCGCCCTGCAGAAGTCCCTGCCCGGCGCCGCCAGCGAATCCATGGCCGGAGCGATGGAGCAGTTCACGCAGTCCAAGACCCTGCGTGAAGTGCTGAATCTGGCAACCGGGCTGATCGGCTCCGAAACGCCCGTGGCGGCGGCACCCGTCGCCGCACCAATCGTGGCCGCCGTCGACACGCGGGCCCTGCTGCTGACCACCGTGGCCGAGCTGACCGGGTATCCGGAGGACATGCTGGGCATGGATCAGGACATGGAGGCCGAACTCGGCATCGATTCGATCAAGCGCGTCGAAGTGCTTGGCAGCGTGCAGAAGGCCCTGCCTGCGCAGGCCGCGACGGCGATGCAGGACGCGATGGAACGCTTTGCCCAGGCCCGCACCCTGGCCGCCATCGAAGCCGAACTGGCCCAGCTCCCCGGCCTGTCCGGCAGCGCCGCACCGGCGACGGCTCCCGCGGCCAACGCATCGGTCGCCGCGGTTGCCTCGGTCGCGGTCCAGCCAATGCTGCTCGGCATCGTCGCCGAGTTGACCGGCTATCCGGAGGACATGCTCGGTCTGGATCAGGATCTGGAAGCCGAACTGGGCATCGATTCCATCAAGCGTGTCGAAATCCTCGGACAGCTCCAGAAGGGCCTTCCCGCCGAAGCCGGCCTCGCAATGCAGGACACGATGGAGCAGTTCACTCAGGCCCGCAGCCTGTCCGCGCTGGTCGCCCAGGCCGAGGCCCTGCCCGGCATGAGCGGCGGCGCTGCGCCGGCACCGGCCGCCGTGGCCGCCCCGGTCGCGACAGTCGATCTGAAGCCGACGCTGCTGGGCATCGTCGCCGAGCTGACCGGCTACCCGGAAGACATGCTGGGGCTGGATCAGGACCTGGAAGCCGAACTGGGCATCGACTCCATCAAGCGCGTCGAGATTCTCGGCCAGTTGCAGCAGCAGCTCCCGGGTGATGCCTCGACCACGATGCAGGCGTCGATGGAAACCTTCACCCAGGCCCGCAGCCTGCAAGCCATCCTGGACGCCGCCAGCGCCCTGGTGGGCACGCCCGCCGCCGCACCGGCTCCGGTCGCAGCCGCAGCGCCCGCCTCGGTGGACGTGAAGTCCCTGCTGCTGGGCATCGTCGCCGATCGCACCGGCTACCCGGAAGACATGCTCGGTCTGGACCAGGACCTGGAAGCCGAACTGGGTATCGATTCGATCAAGCGGGTCGAGATTCTCGGCGCCCTGAAGGAAGCCCTGCCGGCCGACCAGGCCGGCGGCGTTGCCGACCGCATGGAGTCCTTCACCCAGGCGCGCAGTCTCCAGGCGATTCTGGACCTGGTCGGAACCGCCTCCGCGGTAGCCACGCCGGCTGCCGCCAATGCTCCGACTGTGGCGGCACCGGCCAAACCCGCCGCGGCACCCGCCGGTGACATGGCCCCGGTGTACGCGATGGGTTCGGTGCCAACCACCGCGCCCGGCGTGCCGGAGCAGATCGAGGGCACGGTGCTGGTCACCGGACCGGATGCACCGATCGTCGAGGCCATCGTCGCGGCGGTGGAGAACCACGGCGGCCAGGCCGTGCGCCAGGTCTCCGAGGCCGGCGACAGCCTGCGCTACGTGATCGACACCACCGGTTGCATCGAAGACGATGTCGCCGCGGAGACGGCGTTCTTCGGCTTCGTGGATGCCTTGCGCGCCGCGGAACCGCGCCTTGGCGACCT
>NZ_CAXFCL010000332.1:0-10531 GCF_964000955.1 uncultured Abyssibacter sp. | reverse complement strand
TGCTGCCCCTGGTGAGCAAGGCCAGGGCCATCGCCGAGGACAGCAATGGCACCTTCGATCCCGGCCTGGGCCGACTGGTGCAGGTCTGGGGCTTCGATGATGCGGAGCATTTCCGCGACTCGCCGCCACCGCCGGAGACGCTGGCCGCCGCGATGAACCAGCCGCACAGGCTCACCGAGGCGACACTGGTCGATGACGTGCTGACGGCCGACGCTCCGGGACTGAGGCTCGATCTCGGCGCCATCGCCAAGGGCGCCGCCGTGGGCGCCGCGCTGCGCTCCCTGAAGGCGGCCGGCATCGACCACGCCATGGTCAACGCCGGCGGCGACCTGCAGGTCATCGGCCATGCCAAGGGTCGTCCATGGCGCATCGCGGTCCGTCACCCGCGGCCGCCAGCGGATGCGCCGCGCCTGCTGGTCGGGCTGGAACTGCGCGACGGCGAGGCCGTGTTCACCAGCGGCGACTACGAACGCTACTTCGACTACCAGGGGCGTCGTTATCACCATCTGCTCGACCCCAGAACCGGGGAACCGGCGACCGGCGCGCAGTCCAGCACGGTGATCCACACGGACCCGGCACTGGCCGATGCGCTGGCCACGGCCCTGTTCGTCGGCGGCGTGGACCACTTTGACGTGCTGGTCGATCAGTTCGCGCTGGAATACGCCATGCTGGTCGATTCCGACGGCCGCATCCATGCCACGCCCGGCTTCATGGATCGGGCCGAGTGGCTGTCGGAAGTGGAATTCGCCCCCGACACGAACACACGGTGACCGGCCCCCGCCCGACTCCGGCCGATGTAGTGCTGATCGCGGTGCTGGCGCTGGTGATCGGCGGGCTTTACGCACGATTCTGGGCGCCGACGGCGGCCGCTCCGACACATGCGCTGGTCAAGGTGGACGACGCTGAACCGCTGCGCATCCCCCTGCATGTCGACGACCGGCTCGTCGTTACCGGGCGTCTCGGCGACAGTGAGCTGGAGGTAAGCCGGGGTCGTATCCGCTTCCTGCGCTCGCCCTGCCGACACAAGGTCTGCATCCGCTCCGGCTGGCTGCATGATGCCCACGACGCCACCGCCTGCCTGCCCAATCGCGTCAGCGTCTCGATGGCGGCGTCGGACCCTCGCTACGACGGCATCAGCCAGTGAAGCGCCGCATCTTCCTGCGGGCTACCCTGCGCGACCACCAGATTGCCGGCTTCGCGGCGCTGGCGATCGTGATCCACATCCTCGAGGCCGGGGTGCCGACGCCGATCCCGGGCATCAAGCCCGGGCTGGCCAACGTGATTACGCTGGTCGTGCTGCTACGCCACGACCTGCGCGCCGCGATCTGGGTGCAGTTGCTGCGCGTCCTGGTCGGCAGCCTGCTCATCGGCAGCTTTCTCACGCCGACCTTCCTGCTGAGCCTGTCGGGCGCACTGGGCAGCCTCGCCGTGCTGGCACTGATGACCGGCTGGAACCACGTCGCCCGCCCGGTTCGGCTCGGCCCGATCGGACTGGGCGTCGCCGCGGCCTGCGCACACATGGGCGGACAGTTCTGCGTGGCCTACGCCGTGTTCATCCCCCACCCCGGGCTGCTCACCCTGCTGCCCGTGCTGCTGACGGCCGCGATGCTGTTCGGCGCGTTGACCGGCTGGCTGGCCGGCGCCCTCTGCGAACGACTGCAAACCGAGCGGGAGGGCGGCGGCGAACCGGGCTGAACAAGCTGGGTCGCACGCCGCAGCCGCGCTTGCGGTCACGCGCGTCACGGCGTGATACTGCCGATCATGACATCAGGCAGCGAGTTCAAGAATCAGTTTCTGGTCGCCATGCCCAGTCTGCACGATGAGCATTTCGAACAGACCGTGACCTTTCTCTGCGAACATTCGGAGCAAGGCGCGCTGGGGCTGGTGATCAACCGGCCCTCCGATCTGTCCGTGGCCAGCATGCTCGACCACATGAACGTTCCCTGCGAGATGAAGCTGGACAAGGCCCCGGTGTTCTGGGGCGGCCCGGTGCAGCCGGAACGCGGTTTCGTGCTGCATACGACCGGCACCGACTGGGAGTCCACCGTCCAGGTCAGCGACACGCTGGCGATCACGTCGTCGCGCGACATTCTCGAAGCCATCGGCCTCGGCAACGGCCCCGAGCAGTATCTGATCACGCTCGGCTACGCCGGCTGGGATGCCGGTCAGCTGGAGGACGAGTTGCTGCACAACGCCTGGCTCAACACGCCGGCCGATCAGCAGATCCTGTTCTCCACCGCACCACCGGAGCGCTGGGAAGCCTCGCTCGGGCTGCTCGGGCTGGACCCGATGATTCTGTCCGCGGATGCCGGCCACGCCTGACCCCCGGTCATCCGGGCCACTCCAGCCTCCCGCCGGCGTCTACCTCGCCTTTGACTACGGGGAGAAACGCATCGGTGTGGCGGTCGGCGACACGATCTCCCGAGCGCCCCGACCGATCGATACCGTCGACAACCAGACGCGTGAACGCTGGACACGCATCGCGCATCTGATCGAGCAGTGGCGACCGGTCGGGCTGGTCGTCGGCGTGCCGCTGACCCTGGATGACGAGCGCCAGCCGATGACGGAAGCGGCCGAACGCTTCTGCCGACGCCTCAAAGGCCGGTATCATCTACCCGTCCACCCGGCCGAAGAACGCATGACCTCCCTGGAAGCCGATCTGCAACCTGTCGCGGGCCAAAGTCGCGACGCCGTTGCCGCCGCGCAAATCCTCGCCGACTGGCTCGGTCGTGGCTGACTTTCCCGACGTCGCCACCTTGCTGGACGCCATGGCGTCCGACCTGGAGGCCATGGGCATCCGTGAGGCCAATCCCGTCATCATCGGCATCCACACCGGCGGTGCCTGGGTGGCCGAGGCGCTGGCGCGGCGAATCACGCCGGATGCGCCGTTCGGCACCATCGACATCAGCTTTTACCGGGACGACTTCAGCCGCATGGGGCTGCATCCGCAGGTCCGACCCAGCCATCTGCCGGTCCCGGTGGACAACCGCGTGGTCGTGCTGGTGGACGACGTGCTCCACACCGGACGGACGATTCGAGCGGCGATGAACGAGATCTTTGACTACGGCCGCCCGGAGCGGATCATCCTGGCGGTGCTCGCCACCCGACCCGGCAGGGAACTGCCGATCGCGCCGGACGTGGTCGGCCAGGTGGTCGAGACGCTGCCACCCGGCGGCCATATTCGCCTGTCCGGACCAGAGCCCCTTCGCCTGTCGCTGGAGTCCACCGCGTGAGCGCCGCCGCCGACATCCAGCGCACAGCCGACGGCCGCCTGCGCCACCTGCTGACCACGGAAGGACTCGGCCTCGATCTGATCACCGAAATCCTCGACACGGCCGAATCCTTCGTGCCGGTCACCCGCAATGACGTGAAGAAGGTGCCGCTGCTGCGCGGCCGCACCGTCGTGAACCTGTTCTTCGAAGCCAGCACGCGTACACGCAGCGCCTTCGAGCTCGCGGCGCACCGGTTGTCGGCCGACGTGCTGAACATCGAGGGCAGCAGTTCGTCCACGACCAAGGGTGAAACCCTGCTGGACACGCTGAAGACACTGGAATCCATGCACGTCGACATGTTCGTGATCCGCCACGGACAAAGCGGCGCCGCGGAGTTCTTCGCCGAACATGCCGCGCCCGGCGTGGCGATTCTCAATGGCGGCGACGGGCGCCATGCCCATCCCACGCAAGGCCTGCTGGACGTGTTCACCATCCGGCGCCACAAGCCGGATGTGGCCGGCCTCAGCGTCGCCATCGTCGGCGACGTGCTGCACTCGCGGGTCGCGCGCTCGGACATCCACGCTTTGCGGGCGCTGGGCGTGAGCGACATTCGCGTGGTCGGACCGAAGACCCTGGTGCCCCCGGAACTCGATGCATTCGGCGTCAGCGTTCATCACGACCTGCGCAGCGGCCTGGACGGCGCGGACGTGGTGATGCTGCTGCGCCTTCAGCGCGAGCGCATGACGGGTCACTACCTGCCCGCCGGATCGGCCTTCCACCGCAGCTTCGGACTCAACGAACGCACGCTGCGCTACGCCAAGCCGGACGCGCTGCTGATGCATCCGGGGCCGATCAACCGCGGCGTGGAAATCGCCGCGCCGGTTGCCTACGGCGATCAGTCGGTGATTCTCGAGCAGGTCAGCCACGGCGTCGCGATCCGCATGGCGGTGATGGCCATGATCATCGGAGCGCACCGGTCATGAGCGATCTGATCTGCCTGCGCAACGTCACGCTCAGCGACGGTCAGGTCCAAACGCTGTGGATTGCCGACGGTTGCCTGATCACGCCCCCGGACGGCTCACCCGACGCCAGAGTGATCGATGGTGAAGGCGGGCTGTTCCTGCCACTGGCCATCGATCTCTGCGCCCGCCTGCGTGAACCCGGCGCCACGCACAAGGCCACCATCGCCAGCGAAACCGCGGCCGCGATCCGCGCCGGCATCGGCACCGTCTGCCTGCCGCCGGACACGAAGCCGGTGATCGACCAGCCAGCGGTTGTCGACTGGATCGACGATCGGGGCCGTGACGCGGACGTCAGTCTCAAGCTTCTGGGCGCACTGACCGAGGGGCTGGCTGGCGAGGCGCTGGCCGATCTGGATGCGTTGCTGGACGCCGGCTGCATCGGTGTCGCCCAGCCACGCCGGCTGCCGCGCGCCAGTCTGCTGCGCCAGGCGCTGCAATACGCCTCGGGCCTCGGCTGCACCGTGCACCTTGACCCTGTTCATGCCGATCTGGCCGGTCAGGGTGTGGCGCATGCCGGGCGCCCGGCGATGCTGGCCGGGCTGACCGGCATTCCGGCCAGTGCCGAGGCCATCGGAACCGCGGTGGCGCTGGAACTTGCGCGCGACACCGGCTGCCGCGTGCATCTCGGGCGTATCACCACGGCCCGTGCCGTCGCGCTGATCGCCGCAGCGAAACAGGACGGCGTCGCCGTGACCTGCGATGTGTCGGCGCACCAGCTGTTCCTGACGGACGAGTCGCTGCAAGGCCTGGATCCGGCCTACCGTCTGGACCCGCCGCTGCGGACCGAGACCGACCGGCAGGCGCTGATTGGGGCCGTGGCGGACGGCACCGTCGATGCCATCTGTTCCGATCACCAGCCTCAGGATCTCAACGCCAAGACCGACCCGTTCCCGATGACGGAACCCGGGGGATCGACATTGGAATACCTGTTGCCAGCCGTGCTTACGCTGGCGCAGACACAGGGTTGGAGCCACGACCGCGTCCGACGACTGCTGATCGACACGCCGGCGCGAATCCTGGGACTGGCTCCGCCCGCGCTGTCACCAGGGGAACCACTCTCGGGCGTCCTGCTGAAACCGACCAGTGCTCCGGCCACGATCACCCAGCTCCGCAGTGCCGCCGGAATCACGCCATTCCAAGATATCCCGCTGACATGGCGGGTGGACGATGTGTGGCGCGCCGGTCAACACCTGCCATGCGACTGACCGGCTTCTCGCGAACCCGCGTTCTTGTATGATGCGGCGGGGGTATGAGGAAACACGGATGATTCGAACCACCAGGACGGAGCCGGTTTTGGCGCAAGTCCGGGCGGAGTGAACGCGAATCAATCAGTGTTGCCTTGAGCACATTCAAGATCAGCGCGGGCCGGACTCACGGGCGCGCGAAAACGAACACCGAAGTTGATGGGGGAAACCATGCCGCGCGTTCTTCTGGTTGACGACTCGCCGACCGACATCACGAACCTGCGAAAAATGCTGGAGAAAAACGGCTTCGAGGTCCTGGAAGCGCTGACCGGTGAAGCCGCGATCGAGAAAGCGGCATCCGAAAAGCCGGACGTCATCGTCATGGATGTGGTCATGCCCGGGATGAACGGATTCCAGGCCACACGCACGCTGTCCCGCGGCGCCGAGACGGCGTCGATTCCGATCGTCGTGATCAGCAGCAAGTCGCAGGAAACCGACAAGCTGTGGGCCATGCGTCAGGGGGCACGCGAGTACATCGTCAAGCCGGTCAAGGAATCCGAGCTGATCTCGAAGGTGAACGGCGTTATCAACGGCTAGGAACGGCCGACGGAGTAGCACAATGGCTGAGGGCATCACCCGGGTCCGGGGAACCCAGATCGCGATCATTCTTCTCGTTCTCGCGATGAGTTCGATCGCGGCGGCACTGTTCATTCTCTACCGCGTGAACCAGGTCGCCCAGTGGGACCGCGACTACATCACCCTGGCCGTGGACTCCAGCGCCGTGGCGGAGAACATCGCCCGGCTGGCCGATGACATCACCCGCGGGCTCGCGCCGGACACCCGGAACATGGAAGGTCTGCGACTGACCTTCGAAGACAACCTGTTCGCGCTGCGCGAGGGTGACGAGTTCATCGAACTGCCGCCGGCGCCGGTGGCGTTGCAGGACAACATCGACGCGCTGGAAGCGGAATTCCAGCCGATGTCCGACGCCATCGACCAGATTCTCGACCGCCGCGCCGCCTACGTGCTGATCCAGCAGGAAGCGGACATCATCGCAACCACGGTCCCCGAGGTAACAGCGCCGCTGGAGACCTCGATTTCCGAACTGGCGAACCGCCGGGCACCGGCCGAGCAGTTGACCCTGCTCACCGGCCTGGTGATCGGCGCGAACAACCTGGTCGAACAGGCCAACGCCGTGACGCGCCAGGGTTACGATGCCGATGCACTGGCCGCCGAACTGGACGCGTCCGTCGCGACGCTGTCCGGCGCGCTGCAGCAACTGATCAACGGTCAAGATCTCGGCTTCCGGCCGGCGACCACTCCGACGGTCGATGCCGCCCTTTCCGATGCGCTGGTCGGGATGCAGCGAATCCAGGGCAGCGTGGCAACCATCATCGAGGAGGCCGGCGAACTGGCCATGGTCCAGGCCGCAGCCGCCGAAATTTCGCGTTTGCGGAACAACGTGAAATTCACCGCGGAGAACAACCTCCAGCAGTCGTTCATCGAGTACCGCGATGGCCGAACGCTGGACTCGATTCACGGCTACGTGCTCGGCGGGGTCACGGTCGTCCTCCTGGTCATCTTCGTGACCGTGCTCCTGCGTCAGGCCCGCGCCCGCGCCCGCGAACTGGAGGAGGCCGACGCCGCGCAGCAGGAAGCGATTCTGCGCCTGCTGGACGAGATCACCACACTGGCCGACGGTGACCTCACCGTGGACGTCACCGTGACCGAGGACTTCACCGGCGCGATCGCCGACTCCATCAACTACACCATCGACACGCTGCGCAGCCTGGTCGGCACGATCACCGCGACCTCCGACGAGATCACCCAGTCGGCAACGGGCACCGAGGCGGTGACGCAGCAGCTGAACGTGGCATCACGCCGTCAGACCGAGGAGATCAACAGCGTATCGGCGGCCATCGGCGACATGTCAGAGTCGATGCAGCAGGTGTCGCACCGCGCCGACGAACTGGCGAAGGACGCCCAGGCGTCGATGGAAACCGCCCACAGCGGGTCGGAAACCGTGCGCCGGACCGTGGACGGCATGACCACGCTGCGGGATCAGATTCAGGAGACCGCGAAGCGCATCAAGCGACTGGGCGAGTCCTCGCAGGAAATCGGCAACATCATCGAGTTCATCAACGACATCGCCGAACAGACCAACACGCTGGCCCTGAACGCATCGATCCAGGCCGCGATGGCCGGTGACGCCGGCCGCGGTTTCGCCGTCGTCGCCGAGGAAGTGCAGCGGCTGGCCGAACGCGCAGGTAACGCAACACGCCAGATCGAAACCCTGGTCAAGACGATTCAGGCCGACACCAACGAGGCCATCGTGTCGATGGAACGCAGCACCACCAACGTGGTCAGCAACGCGCAGCTTTCCGAAGAGGCCGGTGAGGCCCTGGACCGCATCGAGGCCTCATCGACCGACCTCTCCCGCCTGATTCTCGACATCTCCCGGGATGCCCGTGCGCAGACGCAGTCGGCTGCGGATCTTGCTGGTCGCATCGAAGTGATTCAGGACATCGCCGGTCAGACCCAGGTCGCCTCCGACACGACCGCTGCGGCCGTGTCGAACCTGAACGCGTTGTCGGTGAAGCTGCGTGAATCGGTGGCCGGCTTCAAGCTGCCATCGACCGAGGAGATGGACGACATCGACTTCGACGACACGCTGATCGATGCCGGCGAGGACGACACGGACGACGAACGCGACGCAGCGTAAGCGTCGCAGGAACGTCTGTGAAGCAAGAGGTTGGCCGCTTCAGTTAACCGCGACCTTCTCGTTCCCTACCTTCACGGACTGCATTCACGATCTCCTCGCGACTCAGTTCGAGCTTCACGCCCTTGACGTCGAGAGGAGACGGCGACTCCTCGACGGGGCGAATCAGGAACGCGCGACCATCCCTGCGCGTAATCTTTACAGCCCCTTCGAGCTGGGCGGAATCGAGCACGGACGAAAATTTCTGCCGCGCCTCGGAAAATGTGAATACCTTCATGAGCTAGACCTCCAGGACCTTGATGCCCAGGGACTCAGCCACCTGTCTGAGGGGTTGGTCGAGGGTGAGAAGTGGTGAATTGGATTGCATGGCGCATACAAGAAGGTAGGCGTCATATGCATAAATGCGATGCTTCTCGACCAACACCAACGCCTGATTCAGGTTGACTTCGACGAGCTTGATAGGAATTTCCGCGTACGCATCCAAGCAGCCTGTCGCCTGCTCCAACGTGGCGCGACCACGCTTGATCATGGCGGAAAAGGCGTTGCCCATTTCCCAATGCACTGAGCTTGGGGCAATCAAACTGCGACCGGCCGTCAACTCAAGTGCTCGGTCACGGCCAGCTTCGTACGTGACCACCGCAATGAGCGCCGATGTATCGATGGTGATGAGCATGTCGCAGACCTGTACAATTGGACATATCGTATCAGGTCCCGCTCAACGCGACTGACCGCCGCAACAGAGGAAACCGAATGTCAGCTGCCGAAGTTGATCCGCGTTTCCAGGTTGGCGCGTAAATCCGCGTTGGACAGCGCCTCCTCCATCGAGATCTCGCCGGACTGGTACAGGTCGTAAAGCGCATCGTCGAAGGTCTGCATGCGCGAGTCGGACGACTCCGCCATCGCCTCGCGGATGCTGTCCACCTCGCCCCGCAGAATCAGTTCGGCGATATACGGCGTGACGACCATGACTTCCAGCGCCGCGGTCCGTCCGCCCTCCTTGCGCCTGACCAGGCGCTGCGAAATCACCGCACGCAGGTTCAGCGACAAATCCATGTACAACTGCGCCCGGAGGAAATCCGGGTACATGTTGATGATGCGTTGCAGCGTCTGGTACGCGTTGTTGGCGTGCAGCGTGGAGATGGCCAGATGCCCGGTGCCCGCGAGCTGCACGCAGGATTCCATGGTCTCGCGTGAGCGAATCTCGCCAATCAGGATCACGTCGGGCGCCTCGCGCAGGGCGCTGTGCAGCGCGCGCTCGTAGCTCTTGGTGTCCTGTCCCAGCTCGCGCTGGTTGATGATGGCCCGCTTGTTGGGATGGACGAACTCGATCGGATCCTCGACCGTGAGGATGTGACCCGACGCGTTCTCGTTGCGATGGTTGATCATCGCCGCCAGCGTCGTCGACTTGCCCGAACCCGTCGCGCCAACCATCAGAATCATGCCGCGCTTTTCCAGGATCAGGTCCTTGAGCGTCTCCGGCAGGCCGAGCTCGTCCAGGGTCGGGATCGCGTTGCGGACGTAGCGCAGCACCATTGCCGGCCGGCCACGCTGGTGAAACAGGTTCACGCGGAAACGGCCAAGACCACCGGCCTGGGTCGCGAAATCGAGTTCCAGTTCCTCCTGGTACTCCGCGCGCTGTTCCGGTGTAAGGATGCCGTTGGCCAGTTCGCGAATCTGCGCCGAGGTCAGTTCCGTCTTGCCGACGGAGTGCATCTCGCCGTTGATCTTGATCATCACCGGCGAATTGGTCGTGAAGAACAAGTCGGAGGCCTGCTTTTCAACGGCAAGTTTCAGATACGGAACGATGCCCGGCGTGGCCGAAGAGTCCGCCATCAGCCACGCCCCCGCTGTGACGCCGAGATCGCGGCATCGTCGTCATCCATCATCGACAGGGCGCCCAGCCCTTCATCAAGATTCTTCTCGGCGCGCTTGCTTTCCAGCTTGACCCGCAGCCGCAGTTCGTTCTTGGAATCGGCATTGCGCAGCGCCTCCTCGAGACTGATGGTGCCGTTTTCGTAGAGATCGAACAGGTGCTGATCGAAGGTCTGCATCCCCTGCTCCCGACTCTTGGCCATGACCTCCTTGATCTTGTGCACCTCGCCCTTGAACACGAGGTCGGAAATCAGCGGGGAATTGAGCAGGATCTCCATCGCCGCCGCCCGCCCGCCGCCTTCGCGCCGTACCAGCCGCTGCGAGATGATGCCGCGCAGGTTCAGCGACAGGTCCATCAGCAACTGCTCGCGCTTTTCGTCCGGGAAAAAGTTGATGATGCGATCCAGCGCCTGGTTGGACGAGTTGGCATGCAGCGTCGACATGCACAGATGCCCGGTCTCGGCGAAGTTGATCGCGTATTCCATCGTCTCCCGCGCGCGGACCTCGCCGATCAGGATCACG
>NZ_CAXFCL010000331.1:0-18238 GCF_964000955.1 uncultured Abyssibacter sp. | reverse complement strand
TCCTGATCAACGATCACGTGTGGCTGCGCTGGTTTCCGCATGTGCACAAGCCCTTCGATCAGATCGAATCGTCCCACCACCGGGTGATCATCGCCGGGTTCGGTCGCTTCGGGCAGATCATCGGCCGCGTGCTGCGAGCCCGCGGCATTCCGTTCACCGCGCTGGAGCTGGATTCCGATCAGGTGGATTTCGTCCGCCGCTTCGGCAATCGCACCTATTACGGTGATGCCTCGCGCCCCGAACTGCTGCGCGCCGCCGGTGTCGAGCATGCCGACCTGTTCGTGCTGGCGGTGCAGGACGAAGTCGCATCGCTGCGCATTGCCCGGGCGGTCAAGGAGATGGCGCCGGGCATCCGCATTGTTGCCCGCGCCCGAAATCGCCGCCATGCCTACAAGCTCATGGAACTGGGCATTCGCGATGTCGTTCGTGACACCTTCGATTCGAGTCTGCGCGCCGCGGGCAGCGTGCTGCGGGGGCTGGGGTTGTCCGATGCCCAGGTGCGTTTCACCACCGAGACCTTCGCCGCCAAGGATGAGGAGCGCCTGTTCGAGGCGTTCGGGTCTCATGACGATCTCGACAAGATGATCGAAATGGCCCATCGCTCGGCGAGCGAGCTGGAACAGCTGTTCGCCGACGAGCAGCCGAAGGACTCCAAACCGTCCTGAGGATGCCCCCGGCGACGCGCACGGTCGTCCCGGGCTGATTCGTCCCGCCGAGTCGCGCCCGCAGGGAACGGCTACAATCCCGCGCCATGGCAACCGTACTGCAAGACTTTCTCAACCTGCTCGATCTCGAGTACCTGGAAGACAATCTGTTTCGGGGTGAATCCCGCGATCTGGGCGGCCGCAGCGTGTTCGGCGGACAGGTGCTGGGTCAGGCGCTCGTCGCGGCCACCCGCACGGTGAACGCCGATCGCCCCCCGAATTCGCTGCACGCGTACTTTCTGCGACCGGGCGACATGGAAGCGCCGATCGTCTACGACGTGGAGCGCTCGCGCGACGGCGGCTCGTTCAGCTGGCGCCGGGTCAAGGCAATCCAGCACGGTCAGCAGATCTTCTCGATGATGGCGTCGTTTCACATCGATGAGCCGGGTTTCGAGCATCAGGCGACCATGCCCGATGTGCCACCACCCGAGGAGCTGGTGGATCAGCAGACGCTCGCGAAGGAGTGGGTCAAGAGCGCGACGTCGAGGCATCAGACGTTCCTGACCAGGGCGAGTGCCTTCGAATTTCGTCCGGTGAATCCGACCAACCCGTTGCAGCCGGAGCCGCGGCCGCCATCCGGGTCGGTCTGGTTCAAGGCCTCCGGTGTGTTGCCGGACGATCCCATGCTGCATCGCTGCGTGCTGGCCTACGCCAGCGACTACAACCTGCTCGGGACCAGCACACGGCCGCACGGACGCAACTTTCTTCAGCCCGACATGATCGTCGCGAGCCTGGATCACGCACTGTGGTTCCATCGCCCGCTGCGGGCCGATGACTGGTTGCTGTACCACCTGGACAGCCCCAGTGCCCAGGGTGCGCGCGGGATCGCGCGCGGGCTGATCTTCAACCGCGCCGGAACGCTGGTGGCTAGCGTGGCGCAGGAAGGTCTGATCCGGGATACAAGGCTGTCAACCTCGTCCACAGCGTGACGGGATCGCCGGCGATGCGAATCCGCTTGCGTGGCGACGTCGGTCCCTGGACGACGGTGACGTCGCGCGGTGCCACGTCCAGCGTCCGTGCGATCAACGCACAGACGGCGCGGTTGGCTCGGCCTCGCTCCGGTGCGGCCGCGACCCGCAGCTTGAGCTGATCCTCCATCCAGCCGTCGATCCGGTCTCTTGACGCCCCGGCATTCACCTTGACCCAGATTTCCAGCGAGTTGTCCGATGTCATGTTCCGCCCGACTTCTGATCCAGTGCGCCGACCAGCCCGGCATCGTCGCCGCGGTCACGCGATTTCTGTACGAACACGACGCCAACGTCACCCATCTGGACCAGCACTCCACCGAGATGACCGGTGGCCTGTTCTACATGCGCGTCGAGTTCCAGCTGCCGGATCTGGAGCCGCCTGACGCGACGCTGCGGGCCGCGTTCGCCGCGCAGGTCGGCGATCCCTTCGACATGCGCTGGTCCATGGTCGACGCCGGCGTGAAGAAACGCATGGTGATCTTCGCATCGCGGACCGAGCATACGTTGCAGGAGTTGTTGTGGCGGCATGCGCGGGGCGATCTTGCGGCCGAGATCACCGCGGTGGTGTCCAATCATGCATCCACCGCCGTCCATGCCGAACGTTTCGGCGTGCCGTTCCGCCACATCCCCGTGACCCCCGAAACCCGGGCGGATGCCGAACAGGCCGCGCTGGATGTCATCGGCGAACAGACCGACCTGATCGTGCTGGCCCGCTACATGCAGATTCTGTCGCCGGGGTTCGTCGCCCGGTTTCCGCAACGGATCATCAACATTCATCACAGCTTTCTGCCCGCGTTCGTCGGGGCCGACCCCTACCGGCAAGCCTACGAGCGTGGCGTGAAGCTGATCGGTGCCACCGCTCATTACGTGACGTCGGAACTGGATCAGGGGCCGATCATCGAGCAGGACGTGGCGCGCGTCACCCATCGCGACGATGTTCACGCCCTGCGGGCGATGGGCCGGGACATCGAGCGTCGCGTGCTCGCCCGCGCCGTGCACTGGCACCTGGAGGACCGGGTCATCGTGTCCGGGGCGCGGACGGTGGTGTTTCGCTAGCCATTGACTCACCGCGTTGTTCGCAACGTGGTGTCGAGTAACCGCCGCGTATTGGCGTCCAAGCATCGAACGTCCGTTCAACGCAGTCGGCCCGACCGATACGGCGTTCGTGACGGGGCCGACGAGCGTGGATGCACATTGACCTGCGTCGGGACGAGGGTCTTCAGGCCGGCAGGGCACAATCCGGGTCACGCGATGGCGCGCGACGAGTCTCCCAACGGCTGTGCTGGGGATTCCCGAAACCCGCCCGGCTCAGGGAACGTGAGGTCCGGGCTTGTTGGTCCAGATGGCATAGTCGGCGGTCATCCTGACGGCGTCCGCCAGCGTCTCGCTGCCGACCTCGATCTCCAGCGTCCAGCGTGCGCGACCGGCCTGTTCCAGTGCCAGCAGAACATCGGTGCGCGCCGTCAGGCTGCACTTGCAGCGGGCGAGCAACGGGCCGTGGACCGGTTGGCGGAACCGGGTGCGCGCATCGAACACGGCGCACTGTGTCTCGGCGCTGAACTCGAATGCCACCCGCTGGGTCAGCAGCCAGCCGGTGAGCAGGCCCAATCCATTCAGACTCCCCGCGAATGCCGTCCCCTTGTCGTTCTGATTCCGGTCCAGTGGCGCGCTGAGCCGCGCCTCGCCCAGCGTCAGGGCGACGCACTCCACGCCCACCGCCTCCAGCGCCGGCATGGTCGCGCACATCTTCTCAAGCAACGCGATTGTTCGGGTTTGAGCATCCATTGGACGAGTTTAACCATTCACGGCATCGCGGCGGCGTCACGCTTTCGTGGCGGACCGGGGCAATGTGCATCCGAACCCGGAATCGCCGCGAATGGATGGACGCGACCCAGCGGGCACGTGACATATCAGTTATAGCTGGTAGGGTAAAAATTCCCACGGGAGGGGTTTTTCCCAACCATCGATGCTTGGGCAACTGGGGTACGACGGAGTCATTCGGCACGGGCGGGGCGTGTCGATCCAACGGAAATCCATTGATGGATGAACAGGAGTAGTCACATGCCACATATGCGAAATCGGATGCGTTTCGCCAGAGGACTGGCGATCGCGGGAGTCGGATTGCTGTTACCGCTGGGTACGGCGATGGCCACGGATTACGTGGTCGATACCGAGGCAGATACGGTTGATGACACCGATGGTCTGATCTCGTTGCGGGAGGCCGTCATGGCGGCCAACAGCAACGCGGCCGTTGGTGACGCCCCGGCGGGCGAGGCCGACGGAGACACCATCAGCTTCGATCCCGGTACGGTGCTGGGCGGGGGCCTGTCGGCCATCACCCTCGATACACCAATTTCGATCACTGATGACGTTGTCATCGACGGCGACGTGGATCCCACCGGTCTGGTGCCGACCCCGCTTGAGGTCAGCGGCGGCAATCTGACGCAACTCTTCGTCGTCGACACGTCGACCTCCGAAGGTGATGTGTCCGCGGTGACGTTCACCAACCTCGTGCTGACAGCGGGGCTGGCCGAGTCCGGCGCGGCGCTTCAGGTTGCGGCCAGTGCCGATGTCACGCTGACCGATGTCGACGTCACCAACAGCGAGTCCACTGGCGACAACGCCGGCATGGGCGGCGCCGTGTTCAGCGACGGCACGCTGACCATCACCAACGGCACGTTCTCCGGCAATGCCGCGACGGGAGACTCGGGTAGTGGCGGTGCGCTGTTGTCCAACGGCACGCTGACCGTCACCGGCGCCACGTTCGATGGCAATACCGCGAACCGCGCTGGCGGGGCGGTGGAACTGGGCGCCAGTTCGACGAGCAGTTTCACCGACGTCACGTTCTCCAATAATTCGCATGTCACGCCCAACCCGGGCAACGGCGGCGCCCTGCATATCTCCGGCGCTGGTTCCGCGACATTCAGCGGCGGTGTCTACAGTGACAACACCGCCGGCAGCGAGGGCGGTGCGCTTTGGAACAGCTCCGGCATGATGACCATCACCGGCGCGGCCAGCTTCACTGGCAACGAAGCGCTGGGCGCGGACGCTGACAATGGCGGAGGCGCGCTGTTCAACAACGGCGGCACGCTGAGTGTCGATGGCGCGACCCTGGACGGAAATGCCGCATCCGGCATGGCCGGTTCCGGTGGCGCCATCTTCAACAACGGTGGTTCGCTGACCGTGGCCAACGCGACGATCAGTGCCAATACCGCGATGCGCGCCGGCGGCGGCATCGAGGACAATGCCGCTGACACGGCGACCACGGTCATCATTCAGGCCACCGATTTCACCGGCAATTCCGTCTCCGGCATCGATGACAACGGGACGATCAGCGCGGGCAATGGCGGCGCCGTGCACATCACCGGCAACGGTACGTTCACCGCGACCGGCGGCACCGTGTCCGGCAACACGGCCTTCGCGGAAGGTGGCGGTTTCTGGAACGGTTCCGGGCAGATGACGCTGATCGGAGTCAGCTTTGACGCCAATGCCGCGAACGGTGACGAGGCCGACAATGGTGGTGGCGCGCTGTTCAACCAGGGCGGTGTCATCGCCATCGATTCGCAGACCGCGATCACCAACAACACCGCGCTGGGCGCGGCCGGTTCCGGCGGTGGCATCTTCAACAACGACGGTCGCGTGATCGTCGTGGGTGCGACCATCACCGGCAACCTGGCCAATCGCGCCGGTGGCGGTATCGAGGACAAGATTGCTTCCTCGACCCCGTCAGCCCAGGCACCGTCCATCTCGCTGACCAATGTCACGCTGGATGGCAACGGAGCCGGTACCGATGCCGACGGCGTGCCGACGGAGGATGCCGCGCCCGGGAACGGCGGTGGTCTGCATATCACCGGGGCCGGATACGTGCTGGTCAACGGCGGCACGGTGTCCGGCAACTTCGCCGCGCGCGAGGGTGGTGGTCTCTGGAACAATGCCGCGCCGAGCACCCTCGGTGTGTCGGGTACCACCTTTGACGGCAACCTGGCGCTGGGCAGCGATGCCGAGATGCCGGTCGGCGGCGGCGCGCTGTTCAACAAGGGCGGTGTCATGACCGTGGCCAATGCCATGATCATCAACAACGGTGCGTCCGGTGAAACCGGCGGATCCGGTGGCGGCATCCTCAACAGCGGGGGGCAGCTTTCGGTGTCCGATACGACATTTTCGGGCAACACGGCCGTGCGGGCCGGTGGCGCGATCGAGGACAACTCGAACAGTGGTTCGACGGCTGTCGATCTGCTCAATGTCACGCTGGACGCGAACGTGGCGGGGCCCACGCCGGGTAATGGTGGTGGCCTGCACGTGACCGGAACCGGCAGCACCGTCACCATCGACCGTTCGCTGGTGTCGAACAACACGGCCGCCAACGAAGGTGGTGGTCTGTGGAATTTCAACACCTCGACCATGAACGTCTACAACTCGACGGTCTTCGGCAATGCCGCGACTGCGACCCATGGCGGCGGGGTGTTCGGACAGCCGGCGTCGGTCACGAATCTGATCAACGTGACGGTTGCCGCGAACTCGGCCGGTGACAGTGGTGGTGGCGTGTTCGTGTCGGAGACCGCCAGCACCAGCGCGACCAACACGCTGATCGGCGACAACACGGCGGTGACCGCCGGCCCCGACGTGTTCGGCACGTTGGGTGGCGGCGGGTACAACCTGATCGAGGACGACAGCGACGCCACGCTCAGTGGGTCGGCAAACGTCGTCGGTGAGGACCCGCTGCTCGACGCCGAAGGGCTCCAGGCCAACGGTGGCGCGACGATGACGGTCGCATTGCAGGTTGGCAGCCCGGCCGTCGACGCGGCGTTCAACAGCGTCTGTGGCGGACCCGAGATCGGCAACCTCGACCAGCGTGGTGTCCCCGACATCCGCCCGTTCGATGGCGATAACGACGGGTCCGCGGACTGTGACATCGGTGCCTACGAGTTGAGTAACGCGCCGATCATGTCGGTGACGGCGACAGCGCTCACCAACGCCACGGTCGCGCCAGATGCCACCGGTGTTGTTGCGCTGGGTTACACCCTGAGCAACGAGTCGGACGAGTCCGTGACCTACACGGGTTTCTCGGGCTCGCTCGGCGGTACCGGCGATTTCGATGACGTGGCCCGTGCCGCGATCATTCTCGATGCCAACGCCAATGGCGAATTCGACGATGGCGAGACCGAGATCGCGGGCATGATCAGCTTCAACGACGCTGCCGGCACCTTCACCGCGACCTTCGACGCGGGACGGTCGCTGGATCCGGCCACATCGGAGAGTCTGATCGTTGCGGTTGATTTCGGTACGACGACCGCGTCCGCCTTCGGACTGCAGATGGTCGCCGGTGGTGGCCTCATGCTGGTCGGATTGGCCGGTGCCGCTGGTTTGTCACGGCGCAAGCTGGCACTGCTCGCGGTGGTCGCCGCGGTGGCCTCGCTGACCGCCTGCGGCAACAGCTCGTCAAGCTTCACGAGTGATGACGATCCGGCCACGGTGACCTTCCGCGTCACGCTGACGGCCGTGGTGGCCACCGGTGATGACAGCGGCAGCGCCGCCGAGGTTGCCGGACTGCCTCTGGCCGGTCCGTTGATCACCATCGACAACAACTGACGCCGGGCGTCAGCCAGCAAAAAGCCGGGGTCCGATCGGGCCCCGGCTTTTTTTGTGTCCCGAAGCGTGTCGGGTTCAGCCGGCGGTATCGTCGGCCTGGATCAGATCATCGCGCGCCTGCGACGCATCATTGAACTTGTAGCCCTGAATCACGAAGCTGCGGCCCGCGGTGCGATCCGCCGCGGCGACCAGGTCCGAGTCGGCATCATCAGCGGGCTGGATGTCCACACGCAGCAGCTTGTCATCGCCGGCTTCGGCCGTCTCCAGGGTGATGGTGCTGCCGTCATCAAGCGTGAACAGCAGCTTCGACCAGCCGTCCGCGGGTGTCTCTGCATCGGCTGGCAGCACGTCCTCAAGCCGAAGGTTCTGCAATACGCGGCCGACACGGGCCACGCTCGCGCCCTTTTCCGACTCGGAGGCATCCAGCCCGTCGAGCGTCAGATCGCCGGCCTCGGCGGAACGACTCAGCGAGTAGGGTTCGCCATCCACGGGCATCGCCTGCACGGACACGATGTCCTCCGGCGGCACGTTGATCAGGTCGGTCTCCAGCCACTGCGTGACATCCGCACTGGCAACCAGCACCCGATCGGCCAGCGCGCTGGTGTCACCGCCGACCAGACGAACATAAGTGCCGCGGGGCTGGCCGGCGTTCTTGCCGAGCAGGATGCCGACCAGCTGCTCGTCACCGGCCCAGATCAGTATCTGCTTGTTCGCGGTCTCGCCCGTGCCGTGGTCCTGGACGCCCAGTCGCTCGTAAAGCGTCGGATTGCTGGTCTTTTCCTCCAGCGTCGACGCCTCCGACAGATTGATCAGCAGTTCGCGGATGTCAGCGACATCGGCCGGATAGTCGCGTTCACCGACCATCCAGCGTTCCTGCTCACGCACCAGGGTGACTGTCTGGTCGCTGTCGCCCTGTATGCGGATGCGGGTGATGTCGTTGAGGCGCTCGTTGAGCGGCGGCATCAGCAACTCGCCGCTGCTCACCTCGCCGGGATGGCGGTCGCCCAGCGTGATCGCGGCCAGGATCAGAATCGCGGCCAGCGCCAGGCCGGCGAAGAAGGTTTGCGGTTTCATGCGGCTCTCCTGTGGGCGCGACGCCAGCCGATGACCAGCGCCCCGAGGGCGAGCAACAGCGGCACGAGGCCGATGTTGATGAATTTCAGCGTGGTGCCAAGGCGCTCGATGTCCTTGTTCAGCTCGTGCTGGACGTCGCGCAACTGCCGGCGGATGCGAACTTTCTCCTCGCGGAACTGCTCGATTGCCTCCTGCTGCTCGGGCGTGAGAATGAAGGTGTCGCCTTCACCGCCCTGGCTTTGCAGCTCGGTGATCTTGCGTTCGGTCTCGCTTAGCGCGGCCTGAAGCTCCCGTTCGGTTTCCAGGTAGCGACCCTCGGCCTGGCGCTTGAGCTGTTCGACGACCTCGAAGGGGCGCGAGAAGCTGGCGCGGGCGCGAATGCCGATCAGATCGGAGGAGCCGAGCAGATTGTCCACGGCATTGACCACCAGATCGCCGTTGCTGGCAAACGGGGAGGCCATGGTCTGGCCGAAGAAGTTCTGCACCTGAACCCAGAGGTTGTCGCGCAGCAGATCGGTATCGGCAACCACCACCAGATTGATCGGCTGGTCCGATTCCGTCAGGTGGTCCGGGTTCTCCATGTTCTCCGGGGGCGTGTCGCCATAGGCGGACGGCGCCTTGCCGCGCACGCGGACGGCCACCGCGTAGCGCTCACCGGTCGGTGAAAAGCCGCGCCTCAGGTCGTTCGGGTTCATGCCCGGCTGAATGCGGAATGAAGGGATCAACGCGGCCTCGGTGCTGGACTGCATGATCGGCGTGATCTCCAGCGTCGTGTCGTCCGCGGCCTGCAACGCGCCGGCATAGCCGAGGTTGATCGCGTCCAGGCCCTGGGTGACCACGTCGTCCTGGCTTAGTGCGTCACCGCCCAGGCCGATCAGGCCCAGGTGATAGGACGGCGCGCCGGCGCGCGTTTGCACCGCCAGTGCATTGGTGCCGTCGGCGACGACCTGCTGCGGATCCATGCTGACGCCCCAGGGGCCCAGCAGGCTGGCCAGATCCGAGGAGGTTGGCTTGGGATCGTCGGCCATGCCCATGGAACTCTGGGCCGCCGTCTCGGCGAATGGATCGACGAAGATCAGCGCGCCACCGCCGCCGAGCACGAACTGGTCGATGCTGTATTGCAGTGCTTCGGACAGCCCGGCCGGGTGCACGATCATCAGCGACTCGACGTCGTCGGGAATCGTCTCGGCATCGGGCTGGATTTCCTGAACGTCGAAGAACTGCCGCAGCTGATCCAGGATCAGCCATTCCCGCGCCGGTTGCATGGACTGCGGATCGAACCCGCCGCCCATGTCCAGGCCGCTGATCAGGCCCAGCGTCGGCTTGAACTGCCGGGAGAGCTGGTAGATCAGCTTGGCCAGGTCGTATTCCAGCAGGGATTCCTGATTGAGCTGGAAGAACGGAATCGTCTGCACGTCGTCCACCGCGTTCGTGCCGGCCAGCCCGAAGTAAAGCGTTTCGCCGGCTTCCAGCGGCACGCCCTGCAGCCCGAACTCGGCGGCGCGATCCTCGGCCTCCGAGAAGGGCTCGGGATTGATTTCGGTCAGCCGCACCTTGTCGCCGCCGACATCCTCCATGGCGCGCAGCATCTCGCGCACGCGTGCCGCGTAGGTGCTGATCGACGGCACGTCGCTGGCCGCTTCGCGCGAGTAGAAGAAGTACAGATTGATGGGTTCGTCCAGGTCGCGAAGAATGTTCTTCGCACCGTCGGACAACGTGTAGAGCCTGTTTTCGGTGAGGTCGACACGGGCTCCGGAGAGCAGCGTGTTGGCCAGGGCGATGACCGCCAGCGCGATCACCGCGACCAGCGCCAGACCCCACCGTGAGAAGCGTTTGGTCCGGTTCATGTTATTCCGCTTTCTTGAGGTCGATCAGCATCGCGCCGGCAACGAGCCAGGCGGCGATGACAACGAGGAAGTAGACGAGATCATTGGCGGCCAGCACGCCCTTGCTGATCGCCTGGAAATGCGACAGGAAGGACAGCGAGGACACCAGCTCGACCAGGCCGACCGGTGCCCAGCCGGAGAAGGCATCGAGCACCAGCGGGAAGCCGGCCAGCGTGAAGGCCAGGCAGACCACCAGGGTCGCGACGAAGGCGATCACCTGATTCTTGGTCAGCGCCGAGATGCAGGCACCCACCGACAGGTAGGCGCCGGCCATCAGCCAGCTGCCGATGTAGCTGGCGATGATCACGCCGTGATCCGGGTCGCCGAGATAGGCGACGGTGATCCACATCGGCACGGTCAGCGCCAATGCAATCCCGAGAAACACCCAGGCGGCGAGAAACTTGCCCAGGACCGCCTGCCACATGGTCACCGGCAGCGTCAGCAACAGCTCGATGGTGCCGGACTTGCGCTCCTCGGCCCACAGCCGCATTGCGATGGCCGGCACCAGCAGCAGGTAAAGCCAGGGGTGGAAGCCGAAGAAGGGCTGCAGATCGGCCTGCCCGCGTTCGTAGAAGTTACCGAGATAAAACGTGAACACGCCGGTCAGCGCGAGGTAGATGACGATGAACACGACGGCCAGCGGTGTGGCGAAGTAGGCGGCCAGTTCACGCTGGAACAAGGTCTTGACCTGGTGCATCACGCGGCCTCCGTCAGCGAGCGGAACACGTCGTCGAGGCGGCCGGGTTCCTGGAAGATCGAATGGGTTTGCCAGCCGCGCTCGCGTGCCAGCTGGTTCACCGGTTCGATCAGGCTGGCGCCGGGTGTCGGGAATACCGTGACGCTGTGTGGGCCGGTTTCCACCGACGCCGCGCCGTCCAGCGCGCGCAGCGCCTCGGCGGCGTCATCAACGGCGTCGAGCTGCACCGTCACCGCCTGGTGGTAACGGGATTTCGCGCTCAGCTGCTCGGGCGTCCCGTCGAACAGCGCGTGACCCTTGGCGATCAGCATCGCTCGCGTACACACGGCCGGGACTTCTTCGAGGATATGCGTGGAGACGACGATGACCTTGTCCTTGGCCATGCTCCGGATCAGCTTGCGCACCTCGTGCTTCTGGTTCGGGTCCAGGCCGTCCGTGGGCTCGTCGAGAATCAGCACCTTCGGGTCATGGAGGATGGCCTGCGCCAACCCCACCCGACGCTTGTAGCCCTTGGACAGCGCTTCGATCGGCCGGTGGACGACGGCTTGCAGCTGAATGCTGTCGATCACCGTGTCGATGCGTTGCTGGATCTCCCCGGCCGGAATCTCGCGAATCCGGGCGATGAAGCGGAGGAACTGCTCCACGGTCATGTCGCCGTAGGCCGGAGCGCCTTCGGGCAGATAGCCCAGTTCGCGCTTGGCCGCCACGGGGTCGGTCTGGATATCGTGCCCGCAGATGGTCGCGGTACCGGAGGAGGGGGTCAGAAACCCCGTGATCATCTTCATCGTGGTCGATTTGCCGGCGCCGTTCGGACCGAGAAAGCCCAGGACTTCTCCCGGCGCAACCTCGAACGACAGCCCATCGACCGCAACCAGCGCACCGAAGCGCCGGCTCAGTGACTGAACTTTCAGCATCCCTGTCTCGCTCTTCTTGATGTTCGAAACAACCCCGCACGCCCGCTCGGTAGCGCGGCGTGTCATCGCACCGTCGTCCGACGGGATCGCGATGTCGCGCAGATGGGGCCCAGCTGTGGATTTTCAAGCCGGCCGAAAGTTCCGTGCCGGTTCCGACCGGGTAGGTCGCTGGTTGACCGGCTGCGATATTCTAGGCGCCATTCATATAGCTAGATGTAGGAGACTCCATGGCCGAATCCAACGGTTCCCTGGCGGGCAAGACCCTGTTCATTTCCGGTGCGTCCCGCGGGATCGGACTGGCGATCGCGCTGCGCGCCGCGAAGGACGGCGCCAATGTCGCCATCGCCGCGAAGACTGATCAGCCCCATCCGAAGCTGCCGGGGACGATTCATACGGCCGCCAAGGACATCGAGGCGGCGGGCGGCAAGGCGCTGCCGGTGGTCTGCGACATTCGCGACGAGGCGGCGGTGCAGGCGGCCGTGGACAAGACGGTGGAGACCTTCGGCGGCATCGACATCTGCGTGAACAACGCCAGTGCGATCATGCTCACCGGCACGCTGGACACGCCGCTGAAGCGCTACGACCTGATGCACCAGGTCAACGGTCGCGGTACCTACCTGGTCAGCCGTACCTGCATCCCGCATCTGAAGAAGGCCGACAATCCGCATGTGCTGAACCTGTCGCCGCCGCTGGACATGAACCCCAAGTGGTTCGCGCCGCACCCGGCTTATTCCATGGCCAAGTACATGATGAGCATCTACGCCATGGCGATGGCCGAGGAGTTCAAGCGCGACGGCATTGCGTTCAATACGCTGTGGCCGCGCACCACAATCGCAACCGCCGCCGTGGCCAACCTGCTGGGTGGCGACTCGCTGGTGGCGATGAGCCGCACCCCGGAGATCATGGGCGATGCCGCGCACGCGATCCTGACCAGGCCCGCCCGCGAGTTCACCGGACAGCACTGCATGGACGACCTCGTGCTCTACGAGGCCGGCGTGCGGGACTTCAGCGGCTACCAGGTCGATCCGGCCGCCACCCGGCTTGCGCCGGACCTGTTCGTGCCCGACAGCCTGCCGCCGCCGGCGGACCTGGCGGCGCTGACTGGAAACTGAGTCCGGGTCGCCGTGTCCAGCCCCTACATCACGCCGGAGGGCCATGCCCGCCTGCGCGAGGAACTGGATCATTTGTGGCGTCGGCGCCGCCCCGAGGTCGTGCGTGCGCTGTCGGCTGCCGCGGCGGAGGGTGACCGCTCCGAGAATGCCGAGTACATCTACCGCAAGAAGGAGCTGCGGGAGATCGACCGGCGGGTGCGCTACCTGACCAAGCGCCTGGAGGCGCTGAAGGTCGTGGACCGGTTGCCGGATGATCCGGATCGCGTGTTCTTCGGCGCCTGGGTCACGGTTGCAGACGAGGCGGCCGAGGAACGCACCTACCGGGTCGTGGGCGCCGACGAGGTGGAGACGGGGCGCGGCTGGATCAGCGCGGATTCGCCGATGGCCCGGGCCGTGCGGGGAAAATCGGTGGGTGACATCTGCATCGTGCACCTGCCGACGGGGCCGGCGGAGATCGAGATCGTGGAGGTGCGCTACACCGACCCGGCGGACCGGGACGGGAAATTCGTCGAGGCCGTCCGGTCGTAAGCAAACAGATTCAGGGGGAGAGCATTCCATGTCCAAAGCCCAGCGTTACCTGCCGGTGCTGCTGTCGGTCTACATCGCGTTCGTGTTCGTGCAGTCCTTGTTCTTCAAGTTCATCGACGCGCCGGAAACCCAGTTGATCTTCGGCACGCTGGATGCCTGGGCCGCCGGTCTGATCGGTGTCGAGGGGCTGTTCAATCCGGGCGGCATCTTCTCCGCCAAGGTGATCGGGTCGGCGGAACTGGTGGCCGCCGTGTTGCTGCTCGCGGGCCTGGTCGTGCCGGCCTGGCGCATCCTCAATCCATTCGGCGCGCTGCTGGCCTTCTGCATCATCAGCGGTGCGATCTTCTTTCACCTGTTCACGCCGCTGGGCATCGTCGTCGGCAACGAAACCGTGCCGGGTGTGGACACCACCGGAACCGCGACCGACGGCGGCCTGCTGTTCTTCATGGCCGTGGGCGTGTGGATCGCGTCGGTGATCCTGATCGGCTTGCAGCGTGACCGGCTGCTGGGGCTGATTGGCAAGGCCTGACCTCCACCGGTCAGGTCTTCTTCAAAACAGCCGCATCTGCTCCACCGGCGGACGGAACTGGTTGCAATCCAGCCCGCCGCGGCGCTCGCGGTTCAGTCCGTGCCGGCGGCGTGCCAGTTCGAAGCGTTTGGCGAGCAGTTCCGCGAACGGTCCGGCGCCGGTCTGCCGCCGGCCGAAGCTCGCGTCGTAGGATGCGCCGCCATGCATCTGGCGCATGATCGACAGCACGTGTTCGGCGCGATCGGGGCGGTGGGTTCGGAGCCATTCCTCGAACAGCGGAGCGACTTCCCGTGGCAGCCGCAGCAGCACGTAGCCCGCCTCGGTGGCTCCGGCCTCGGCGCAACGTTCCAGCACGGTTTCGATGTGATGATCGGTGAGCGCCGGGATCACCGGCGCCACCAGCACGCCGGTGGGCACGCCGCGCTGGGTCAGCGCCTGGATGACCCGGACACGCCGGGCCGGATCGGCCGCGCGTGGTTCCAGCGTGCGCTTGAGCGAGCGATCCAGCGTGGGGACGCTCATCATCACGTGCACAAGTTTGCGGGCGGCCAGCGCCTCGAGCAGGTCCAGGTCGCGGAGGATCAGTGTGCCCTTGGTGACGATGGTCACTGGGTGCCGGCATTCCAGCAGCGTTTCCAGAATCTGCCGGGTGACCCGGAACCGCTTCTCGATGGGCTGATACGGATCGGTGTTCGTGCCCAGCCCGATCGGCTTGCAGATGTACTTCGGGTGGCTCAGTTCCTGGCGCAGCAGCTCCGCCGTTCTTGGCTTGTAGAACAGCCGTGATTCGAAATCCAGGCCGGGGGACAGGTCAAGATAGGCGTGCGTGGGTCGCGCGAAACAGTAGATGCAGCCGTGTTCGCAGCCGCGATAGGGATTGATGGACTGGTCGAACGGCACGTCCGGCGACTGGTTGTGCGTGATGATCGACCTGGACTGATCGGCCTGCACGACCGTGGTCACGCGTTCGATGACATCGTCCTGCCACCAGCCGTCGTCCTCGGCGTGGGTGGTCGCCTGCCGGTAACGGCTTTCGCGATTGGACAGGGCGCCGCGGCCCTTGTGGGCGACTGGGTTCATTTGATGACTGTATAAATAAACAGTATCGTTGGGAATCCCACAGCAGGTCTTGCCCGATGAACGGCGTGTGATGGAGGGAAGGAGATCAAGGCAATTCTTCTTCTTTGCCGCCAGCAATGGCGTTTCAATTCCCTCAGACCTGCGGCTAGGAGGATACGTAGGCCGCTTTCCTTTTGGCGTACACCGACTTGTACTGCCCTAGGCCGTGAAGAGATTTACAGTCAACCCCAACGAGCTGCACATCGCGATCATCGCTTCATATGAGGGTGTGCTGAATCCGTTCAGTCATCAACCAATGGGTGCCCAGCAGTAAGGTCTGTTCAGCGTGTGACCACCGAGTCGACGAGCTGTCGTAGTCGGTGCGCCAATGGGCCTGTCAGGTCTGCCAGGCAGGGTACGGCCGCTGCATCAATGCCGCTTGAAACGTCCGAAACATCTGTTCAGACGGGATGCAAGAAGCATGAACAAGAGGGTCAGTACGGGCATTCCACCCGAACCACCTTCACCCCCATTGCTTGAGCCGCCTTGTCCACCTCCCGTATCGCCACCACTGCCCCCAGAGCCCGTGGAGCCTCCACCGGTGTCACCCCCTGTATCAGAGCCGCTGCCGGGCTCATCGACGGTCTCTGGCGCTGTTGTCACCGTGAACGTCGCCGAGCTGTTTCCGACTGTCAGCGTGGAGGAGCGAGCCTGCTCGTGTTCATCTGCGCTGAGTATGCGAAGGGTTATTGTGTCACCCTCACTGAGCATGGCAGGCGCCGTCCCAAATGAGCCACCATTGACCCGGTACTGTCCCTCGCCAGCGATCGAGACCGGAACGTCGACGTCAATGCCAGAGATGGATATCTGGTTGGAGGTGTACTCCGAGCCCAGTTCGGCGTCAGTGACGGGATCGAAGGCGAACGCGTCCGGGGTACCGTCTCCCCGGTTGGCCGCTACTGTGAACTCGAACATGCGGCCATGGCCACTGCTTGATATCAAGTGCGCACTGAAGTGTTCTCTGCCAAATCCAGCCGCGATGCTGTCGGACAGCACCAAGGTCGTGGCTGCTTCCTCACCGGGAGTGCCGGGTGCGGTTGCTGTGAGGGTGATTGTGTCTCCATTGCCGACCCAGGCAGAGACACCTGAGTCCTCGCCTCCGTTGACGCTCATTGTGCCATTGAGAACGGCGGCGATAAGACGAACGTCCTGACCAAGGCCTTGCACTGTCAGAGCCTCAGATTGGACTGCGGAGAAGGCGGGGCCAATGCCAGGAGCAGGGGTCAACATGCCACGGTCTGGCTCCATATCGATCTCAGGATCGTATCGTAGGATGCAGAGTCCACTTTCCCGCGTGCCGGATGGACGCTCTGTCTCTGGAGCGCTACCAGCGAAGAATCTCAGTACACGCCCCTGGTGGTCCATGCGCTGCATGATCACCGCGTTCACAACACTGACTTTGCACACGCGCCCACGGGATTGACCTGAGGCATCGTTCTCACCGTCTTCGACGTGTACATCCATGAAACCGTCGCCTTTGAAGTTCGCGTCCAATCCCCGCCCGTTAGGCATCGACTTGTAGAAACCGTCGGGCGCCTGCCACAGGATGGAGTTGTCAGCAAATACGGCAGCGTGCTGAAACGGCAAGGGCGCATCGGTCACCATCTCGCCCTGGTCACCGAAGCTCACATCGAGCTGCCCAAGGGAGTCGTATGCGAAAAGACGCCCTGTTCCGAGGCTCTCCTGTTCTTCGATCATGTAGAACAAGCCGCCTCCGGGTCTGGCAATGATCCGGCGATCATGTCGTGCGGTGCTCGGTCCGTGGAATTCCGAAACTGGAGGGGGGGGTGAAAAATATCCAGCTTCGCCCCATGAGGTATCGACCTCGCCGGCGTGGGTGAACGCGACGATCTGGAGATCCCCATCGCTAGCGTTGCTCTTGTCCTCTGCATTGATGAAGGACACCACAATGCGTTTGTTGTCGACAATCAAGGCTCGCCCACTGTGCAAGTGCCTACGATCTTCAGCGACCAAGAATGAGCTAATTTCGACGAGATCCGGCGTGTACACCTGAACGTAAAAACTGCCGTATCCATTGAAGATATCGCCATCTTCTGATGGCTCAAAAGGGCCTGTCAGCGTGAAGACGATCATTCCATCCTGGAAAGTGGCGCCGGCCCCAGAGTCCTCCGAGTCGATGATGGGGGTCTGTGAGCGGCGCAAGACCTCGCCATCTGGTCCAACGTAGGCGGGATATAGCCGATCGTCGCCCCGCACATTGGTTAACATGACGCCCTGATAGGCCGACGGACCGTATGGACGCACCGGGTGCCCCCGGCCTTCTTCCAAAACAACATGCCCATTCAACGAAACCGCGGCGTTGGCGCCTCCACTGTGTGAGCCATGGAGCCCGTAGAGGGCATACGTTAGCTCCTCTCCAAACCTTCCCCGTGGGCCTCTCGCCTCGTAGATCGCGGAGATTCCATCCGGTGAGGAATGCCAAGCTGAAAGATCAGTGATCGCGTCGAGATCATGCGTTGCCGGGTTCTCTTCGTGATCTGCGCCAATCGCAAGCTCGGACCCGTCGGTTCCGTGCAACAGGCTATACCCGTGCTCGCCGAAGGCGGAATCGATGTCGCCGGTGATGACCGTGGCGAAAGCAGTCGGCGAGAGCAGGGTGAGTGCTCCAATGACGGCCAGACGGATAACGTTATTCATGTGGGTCACAGTTTGTTGCGTTTCTGGTATCAGATTAGCGACTTGCCGAGTTTGGTCAACCCAGCGGATCCAGGTTGCAGTAATAGGGGACAGACCCCAGTTTATGCGGGGTGACAGTAGTGATTCATAGAAACCTCGCATTTTCTCGTGGCTATAATATCCATACTGCGTACCCAACAGAATGAAAAAAATGAGCTGTATCGACGTAATTGGACTCTTTGGGGCCCATATCCATCAAGATTTTTTTGTGACATTTCCGGACTGGAGCGTGGGCGTTAATTTTGTTCTAAGCAATTTTTCTGACTTTGAATTGACCAAATTGGAGCAATGCTTCCGCGAGTTGTCATCGGATTCCGTTCCAGTATCAGAGAAATCTCGGATGTGAACCGCCCCGGGTTTCTCGGAGGCTCCAAAGCTTGAGAGGATGGAGCGATGGGAAGACAGCAAGTGCGGTACTCGC
>NZ_CAXFCL010000330.1:0-7440 GCF_964000955.1 uncultured Abyssibacter sp. | reverse complement strand
CCGGTCGCATCGACTCCGGTGACCATCAGCATTGGCGTCACCGCGACCTGGGATGGAGAAACACCAGATCTGCACACCCTGTTCCGAAGAGCGGACCGCGCCCTTTACGCGGCGAAACAGCAAGGACGGAATCGCACCGTCGTGATCAGCGGTGATCCGGCCATTCAGCTCGGATAACGTCACACACCGCAAGGGCCGCAAGGATCGGGTGAACGCTGACCGATGCCCAGGTCAGTCAAGCACCGGCGGCTGCTCGCGGCCCAGCTCGACGATGCGCCGCATGTAGGCCAGTCCGGCGTCGTCCGCGCGCATGGCCGCGTGCAGCGTCTTGTGAATGCTGCTGTCGCCCAGCGACAGCAGCCGGGCGGATGACTCCCCGGCATTGCGTTCCGCGAGCCAGCGCGGCAGCACGCACAGGCCCCGCCCATGCACGGCCATTTGCACCATGATGTCCACCGATTCGATGCGCTTGTGGCGCCTGGGCCGCACGCCGGCGGGCCACAGGAACTGGGTGTAGATATCCAGCCGGTCGGTGTCGACCGGGAAGGTCAGCAAGGTCTCGCCGCCGAGGTCCTCCGCCTGCACATGGCCACGGTCGGCAAGTCGATGCGACGCCGCCACCAGCAGCACTAGCTCGTAGTCGAACAGCGGCTCGTAGTGCAGCGCCCGGTGCGCGTAGGGATCGGGCGTGATCAGCAGATCGATCTGCTGCGTCAGCAGTGCCTCGATGCCGGAAAAGCGCAGACCACTGACGATGTCCATCTCCACATCCGGCATCTGTTCCAGCAGGCGCGAGATCGTCCCGGTCAGCCATTCGTAGCAGGGGTAGCACTCCACGCCGATGCGCACCATGCCGCGCATGCCCTCGGCGTCCAGCCGCAGCGCGTGCTCCGCATCCTCGACCAGCGGCAACACGCGCCGAGCCGTGCGCAGCAGTTCGCGCCCGGTGGCCGTGAACACCAGCCGGCGTCCCTCGCGGCGCCACACCTGCGCGCCGCTGCGCGATTCAAGCTGGCGAATCTGGTGCGACAGCGCGGACTGGGTCAGATGCAGCGCCTGCGCCGCGCGGGTCAGCGTGCCCTGCCGGTCCAGGGCGTCGATGATCCGGAGGTGGTTCAGCTCCAACATGAATGAGAAATATTCATACGTAACCGCATAAATATCATTTTTCACTCATGCATTGCGCGGCTAGGGTGGCGTCCTCCCCTGATCGAGAGCGCATCATGCCTACGCTGCACAACCTGGGCTTTCCCCGCATCGGCCGCCGTCGCGAACTGAAGTTCGCGCTGGAATCCTGGTGGAAAGGCAACACCGACACATCGACGCTGGACGCCGTGGCAGCCGACGTTCGCGCCAGCATGCGCAACGCCCAGCAGGGCCTGGACCATGTGCCGGTCGGCGACTTCTCGTTCTACGACCAGGTGCTGGACACCAGCCTGCTGGTCGGCAACATCCCGCCGCGTTTTCGCGACCTGCCCGGCGATACGCGTGACACGTATTTCCGCATGGCGCGCGGTCGCACGGCGGGCGATACGCATCCGGCGCCAGCCTCGGAAATGACCAAGTGGTTCAATACCAACTACCACTACATCGTTCCCGAGTTCGACGCGGACAGCCGCTTCGCACTGAACGCTGACACCCTGCTTGCGCAGATCGACGAGGCGCGGCAGGCCGGCGCCACACCCAAACCTGTGGTGCTCGGACCGGTCAGCTATCTGTGGCTGGGCAAGTCCTTCGATGACAGCGATCGGCTGGCGCATCTGCCCGCCCTACTAGCCGTCTACAAGACCCTGCTGGAACGCCTGGCCGATGCTGGCGCGGACTGGGTGCAGATCGACGAACCGGCGCTGGTGATGGACCTGGAGCCGGCCTGGCACGACGCCTTCCGCAGCACCTACGCCGCGCTGGCGGACACCGCACCGAAGCTGCTGCTGACCACCTACTTCGGACCGCTGGGGGATAACCTCGCGCTGGCCGTCGACCTGCCGGTGGCCGGCATTCATCTCGATGCGGTCACCGCCCATGACGAGGTTCAGCCGTTGATCCACGCTCTGCCGGCCGATCGCGTCATCTCGCTGGGCGTCATCGACGGTCGCAATATCTGGAAGGCCGATCTGACCGTCCTGCTCGACTGGCTGGAACCCATAGCCGCGACGCTGGGCGAGCGGCTGTGGCTGGCGCCGTCCTGCTCCCTGCTGCATGTGCCGGTCGATCTGGCCCAGGAGGACAAGCTGGACCCGGAGATTCGCGACTGGATGGCCTTCGCCGTGCAGAAGCTGGAGGAACTGCGCCTCGTCGGCCGCGCCCTCGCCGAGGGCCGTGACGCCGTAGCGGATGCGCTGGCCGACAACGCTCGCGCCCTGGCCGCCCGCCGCTCCTCTGCGCGGGTGCACAAGCCGGCCGTGGCCGACCGGCTGGCCGCGATCCGGCCGGAAGACGGTGACCGCGACAGCGACTACACCACCCGCGCCGAACTGCAGCAGAAACGGCTGCAACTGCCGTCGCTGCCGACGACGACCATCGGCTCGTTCCCGCAGACCGCGGCCATCCGCCATGCCCGCCGCGATCATCGCGCGGGCCGCATCTCCGACGAGATCTACCGGCAGGCCATGCGTGAAGAAATCCGTAGCTGCATCCGCACGCAGGAAGCCATCGGTCTGGACGTGCTGGTCCACGGTGAGCCCGAGCGCAACGACATGGTCGAGTACTTCGGCGAGCTGCTGGACGGTTACACCTTCACACGCTTCGGCTGGGTTCAGTCCTACGGCTCACGCTGCGTCAAGCCGCCGATCCTGTTCGGCGACATCGAACGCCCGAAGCCGATGACGGTGGAATGGGCCACCTACGCGCAGTCGCTGACCGACAAGCCGGTCAAGGGCATGCTCACCGGCCCGGTGACCATCCTGAACTGGTCGTTCGTGCGTGACGACCAGCCGCGCTCGGACACCTGCCAGCAACTGGCGCTGGCGATGCGCGACGAGGTCCGCGATCTGGCGGCCGCCGGCATCAACATCATCCAGATCGATGAGGCGGCGCTGCGCGAAGGTCTGCCACTGCGTCACGCCGACTGGCCACACTATCTCGACTGGGCCATCCGCGCCTTCCGCATCACCGCCAACGGCGTCGATGACGCGGTGCAGATTCACACCCACATGTGCTACTCCGAGTTCAACGACATCATCGCCGACATCGCCAATATGGATGCTGACGTGATCACCATCGAGACCTCGCGCTCGCACATGGAACTGCTGGATGCCTTCAAGACCTTCGAGTACCCGAACGCCATCGGGCCGGGCGTCTACGACATCCACTCGCCCAACGTGCCCAGCCAGGCCGAGATCGTTGCGCTGATGCGGAAGGCCGGCGAACGCATCCCGACCGAGCGACTGTGGGTCAACCCCGACTGCGGCCTCAAGACCCGCGGCTGGGCCGAGGTGAAGCCCGCGCTGGAGAACATGGTCGCGGCCGCCAGGACGCTCCGCGCACCGGTCCCGGCGTAGCGGGGAATTCGGGATTCAGGCCATCGGCCGCGGTCACAGCGGCCAGTTTTCGCTGCGCGTGCTTTTCGGCGCGAACGGCGCGCTGATCGCGATCATCGCCAGAATCAGACGGCCGCCGAACGTCGGTTTGCCGGTTTCAACCACGGCCTTGAGATTGGCGATGATGAACTGGCCACCCTGCTGCATGTATTTCGCGGTCTTGGTGCCGGCCGGGACGTTTTCGTTGGTCAGCGTGAACTCGGTCTTGCCGCCGACGTCCTTCAGTTCGTAGGTCACCTTGCACTCCGGATCGTCAAGATTGGTGAACCGGAATGTGTGCGAATAACGATGCGGCGGATCAAACTCCAACACCTCGCCGACCACGCTGGTGTGCCTGCCGTCGGGACTGCGCATGCGCATTGGCGCACCGGGCTGCAGGCCGCCCGGCGTCGTTTCGCATTTGGCACCGAAGAAGAACGGCAACACCATGTCGGTGCGCGTCAGTTCGGCCCAGACCTTGTCGATCGGCGCATCAATGGTGATCCGGAAAACCCCGGACTCGGTGGTCGTTTCACTCATTTGCCCGCTCCTTCGTAGGCTGCACGCAGCCAGCCGATCAGTTCATCGTCAACCTCGTCCACCGATGCCACCCGCACGCGGTGGCTGACCATCGCGTTGAAGCTGCCGGCGGCCTCCAGGCGCTTCGTCGGCTCGGCACCCTTGAGGTTGATGCCGATATCAACGCGCGTCCTGGTCGAGGCTTGGACGATGCCGAACTGCTTCGCCCGTCGCAGGCTGACGTAGGTTTTCTTGGGCGCCAATTCCACGTCGCCGCCGAATCCGGTGACGGCGTCCATCAGCGCATCGTGGATCGGGCGCAACGCCGCCTTGGGGCCGGCATATTGCGCGGCGACCAGATCGACAGCAGGCGGCTGGTCGCCCTCCCTGAACTTGATCGATACCAGATTGGCGAATCCGTGCGTCATGCCGTGCTCGGTCTTCAGCCATCGCAGGATGTCACCGTGCTTGTCCAGCGATTGCCCGTTCAGCAATGCGATCCACTGGTCCAGTGATTTGCCGGTTTTCTCCGGCAGATTGCGAATCATTGATTCCGCCATCTCTTCGGGAGTCGCCACGATAACTCTTATTTCCTTGATTCCATTCGATATTTCAATCCGGTCAGGCGACCGGCCCAATGCGCGCTGAACTCGGTGGTCCACCGCTCGTGGATCATCTGGATGGGCACGGCATTGATGTGGAGCTGCCGGACGCGTCCGCATTTCTTCGAAACGATCAGATTGGCCGCTTCGAGTACAGCCAGGTGCTTCATGACCGCGACCCGGCTGACATCAAAGTGACGAACAACGTCAGACACCGCACAGCCCGGCGCTGCCTTGATGAGGTCGAGCATGCGTCGGCGGGATTGGCTGGCCAGTGCGTGGAACACGGCATCCTGATCGTCTTCGGTCATAATGTAACTTCATGGTTACCTTTCAGCTTGATCCTGTCAAGCGGTGGACGGGATTTCCTTAAAAAGTCGCCTGAAATCCCAGCCGCAGCATCCTTGGCTCTACCGGATGGAAGTGGATGTCCTCGACACCTTCGGCCGGCTCGCCGTCCAGCCGTGATGCGTAGTAATAGGTGATGTCGTTGTCCTCGGCATCCAGCAGGTTGAAGCCTTCCAGGCGCAGCCGGATCGTCCGCGTGAGGCGGTAGGTGATCTGGGCGTTGAGGATGGTCGTGGGCTCCGAGCGCAGGCTGTTGTCCTCGACCAGCGGCGCCTCGCCGAGATAGCGCAGCCGCAGCCCGGCGCCGAAGCGTTGCCACTCGGGCACGCTGATGCCGGCGGAGGCGACGCGTTCGACGGCATTGGGTACGCGGTCGCCGTTGTCGAAGCGCGCACGGCTGACCGCGAGATCGGCATCGAACACCAGCCAGCTCGCCGGCTGGTAGTACAGCGAGGCCTCGACACCGCGACGCTCGCTGGCGCCGGAGGCCTCGGTGGAGCCGCCGTCGCCAACGAAGACCAGCTCGGAATCCAGCTCCAGCGCCCACAGCGACAGGCTGGCGTAAAGCCCGTCCGCCAGCACCGAGCGCAGCCCCAGATCCACACCGTCTCCGGCGACCAGCAAATCGACCGGATCAGCCGCCGTGCCGGTGTTCGGATCAACGCGGATGGTCGCGCCACGAGCGTCGTTGGAGTGGAAGCCGCGCCCCAGGTTCAGGAAGAACTCGGTATCGCGCCATGGGCCTGCAATCAGCGACAGCTTCGGCGAGACCAGCGTGTCGTCGGCGTCACCGCTGTTCTCCGGTCGGGTCGCGTCCACGTCCACCATCAGGTGATCGATCCGCAAGCCAACGACACTGCGCAGCCACGGGCGGAGGGGCCGGGAACTGGAGGCAAACACCGAGGCCAAAGTCTGGTCCACGCCATCCTCGCGCACCGTGGACAACCGCTGGCGGCGCTCGGTGCGATAAAGGCCGACGGTGCCGATGGCGTCATGGCGGATGTCGAAGCCCAGGTCCACATCGCCCAGCCAGCCGAAGCCGCTGCCGGGAAGCTGCGCGCCGTGCCAATGCCCGCCCAGGCCGTAGACCTGACGGTCATCCACCTGCTCGAACTGATCGCCGTCGGCCGGATCCTCCAGCAGATAGGTGAAGTTGGAGTACAGGTCCAGCGCGTAATCCAGCGCGTAGCCGTCCAGACTCCAGTGGCCCCGCGCGGTCGGCCGCCGCAATTCGGCGGACAGACTGTAGCGATGCGAATCGCCGCCCAGGCTGTCGTCGATAAAGCCGTAGCGGTCGATCTGGCCGGACCGCACGGCGCGACGCGGAATCTGATCCGTGGACCGCCACTCGCCATCGTAGGCGGCGGCGCTGATGCTCACCCCGTCGTCGGCCGACCCGCTGCTGTAGCGCAGCAGACCCTGAATCTGTGACAGATCGTCGTCCAGCACCCAGGGGCCGTCGTCACGGGTGTAGGCGACGCCCGCCAGCAGATGGCCGTCGGCGACCTTGGGCGATGCCGCCGCCAGTCCGCGGTAGTAGCCGAACTCGCCCACCGTCACCTGCAGCATCGGACCCGGCAGACGGTCGCGATAGCGGATGCTGGCCGATCCGGCGGTGGAGAAATCCCCGACATCGGCGTAGTACGGCCCCTTGCGGTAGTCGAGCCGGCCAATCAGTTCCGGAATCATGAATGACAGGTCGCTGTAACCCTGGCCATGGCCGTGGGTCGGCATGTTGACCGGCACGCCGTCAACGTCGGTCGAGAAGTCCGTGCCGTGATCCAGGTTGAAGCCACGCAGGAAATACTGGTTCGCCTTGCCCTCACCGCTATGCTGCGTGGCGATCAGGCCGGGCACGAATTCAAGCAGTTCACCCGGCCGGGCCACGGGTCGGGCTTCGAGCTGCGCCGCGGTCACTACGCCCTGGGTGGCCGAGTCGGGCGTTCCGGTCAGCTCGTCGGCCTCGCCCTCGACGACCACCGGGTCCAGTTCCAGGGTATCGGTGGGCACACCGGCCGCGAATACGCCGGAGCACTGACCGGCCAGCAAGGTACCGCAGACAACAGGAAGCAACCGCCGCATCGCTTGAACTCGCGCAGGAATTTGCCGCAAGCTTGCGGCCGTTTCCGAACACCGAGAATGGATCGGTTTTCATGCCACGATTCGGCCTGCCCTCCCCGTTTGGACTCGCGCGTCGACGCAACAGCGAGTTGCGTCTCGGCCGGCTGGAACGTGAGGTGCTGGACCGTATCTGGACGCATGGAGATACCGACGCATCAGGAATGCAGAGCGCGCTGGCCTCAGATCGCCCCATCGCCCTCAGCACGGTCCAGTCGACATTGGAGCGACTGCATCGAAAGCGACTGCTGCTACGTCAAAAGCGGGGCCGTGCCTACCGGTACGCCGCCGCGATCACCCGCGAGGAATTGATCGGCGATCTCGTCGACGGGGTT